>CAYLUJ010000014.1:0-9863 GCA_964386805.1 uncultured Pelolinea sp.
CACTTCCCAAACCGCCAACAATAGAATGTTCCTCAACAGTGACGATCGCCCCTGTTTGTGCAGCGACCTCGCAGATCAGATCGGCATCAATGGGTTTTATGGTATGAATATCCAATACCCCCGCATCAATCCCGTTGCCAGCCAGGATCTCGGCTGCTCGCATGCTGCGTCCCACCATACTTCCACAGGCGATGATGGTTACATCTTTTCCTTTTCGCCTTTGTATACCCTTCCCTATTTTCAATGGTTCCTTTTCCATGTGCACTGGGATCGAAGCTGCGCGGCTCACACGCATTGTTACCGGTCCATCCATTTCTCCCATCAAAGGCACGAACGCGGCTGTTTGGTTGGCATCTGCCGGAACGATCAGTGTCATTTCCGGCAACGAGCGAAAGATCGCGATATCCACAATAGAATGATGTGTTGGACCATCTTTAAAATCAGACAGCCCCGCATAACTCGCCACGATCTTGACATTCGTGCGGGCATAGCAAATATTGCTGCGGATAGCTTCAATAGCACGCAGAGAAAGAAGTGCGGAAAATGCATTGGCAAAGGGGATCAAACCACCCAGAGCAAACCCAACTGCAACATCCACCATGCAGGGTTCGGCTATACCAATGTTGTAGAACCTTTGTGGAAAACGTTTGGCAAAAATACCGGAGAGAGTAGAGGAACTGGTATCAGCATCCAGAACCACAACATTCAAGTTCTTTTCTCCATAAGACAGCAGTGCTTGCCCATACGCTTCGCGCATGGAAATGTCTGCCATATCAGATCACCTCTCCAAGCTCATGCAGAGCTTGAGCCAATTGTGTATCATTGGGTGCTACACCATGCCAGTACGCTTGATTCTCCATAAAACTAACCCCTTTCCCTTTAACCGTGCGGGCAAGGATAACAGTGGGTTTATTCTCGATTTCTCCGGCTTTCATGAACGCCGCATAAAGCTGGTTAACATCATGACCATCTACCTCAAGGACATGCCAGCCAAACGCTTGCCATTTTTCAGTCAGTGGTTCCATGGGCATGATCTCATTGACAAAGCCATCCAATTGGACACCATTGTGATCGACCACTGCTGTCAGATTCGATAGTCTATATTTGGCAGCGGTATTCGCTCCTTCCCAAACCAACCCGGCCTGGCATTCCCCATCCCCAAGAAGAGTATAAACATGGTAATCCATGCCTCTCTGCATGGCGGCAAGCGCAATACCTACACCAATGGAGATGCCGTGTCCAAGGATGCCGCTGTTCATATCCACACCCGGCGTCTTCAAACGATCAGGATGACCTTGCAGATGACAATCCAATTCACCCCAGTGTTCCAAATCGGCTTCTGGAAAATAACCGCGTTTTGCCAGGGCAGCGTACAGCATCGCCGAAGCATGCCCTTTGCTGAGAAGAAAGCGATCACGTTCTTCCCAATTTGGATTGTTTGAATCGATGTGGAGTATCTTGAAATACAGGATCGCGATGATCTCCGCTGCGGACAATGAACCCCCGGGGTGCCCCGCCTGACGGCGGTGGATCATACGCAAGCTCGTACAGCGCAGCTCACGAGCAATTTCAGTCAGTTTTTTAACCTCGCCCTCAGTTAGAACTTCCATTTCATAATCCTATTTGATGACGCAATTTTTGCGTTTCCTCAACCCAATTTCCCACATTCCATCGTCCAAAGACTCCCAGAGAACTGTATTTGTGCGGTCCATAATAAACAGGGATATGGAGAACGGATAGTCCTCGATGTTCGAATACTGCATCCAAGGCCTTTGTCAATTCCGTAGGAGAATATCCTCCATGGAGAGCAAATACACCCGGCACGCTCTTTGCCCATTGAAGATAATCGACAGGTTGGGTATGCCAGGTTGCAAACTGTTTTCCGTATTGATCTGTTTGTAAACCAGAAATCGCCCCCATGCGATTATTGTCAAAAACAAGAATGCATCCTCTAGCTTCATGTTCAACTCCATCAATAAGAATCTGCGGATTCATGGTAAAAGATCCATCACCACTGAAAGCGAGGAAATATGGGCAATCTTTCTGTGCAGCAGTCGCCAAGACCGCAGACACGGCAAAACCCATATAGCTGGCTCCGGTTTCAGTAAAAGTTTTTCCGGGTTTTTGGTCGGCAACGATCTGAAAACCGTTTGCCTGCACATCACCGGCATCGAATACATTCACCACTTTCTTGTCTTTCGACCAATCCAAAGCTATTTTTATAGCAGCAGGTTGTGTGAGGACTTCCCTTCCCCAGAACGAATCTTTCAAGGTCGGGTGATCAAAACAATCCTGTTTAAACGCTTGCCATTCTATTTTTTTCTGCTGGCATGCTTTCAACCATTCCGATGGCATTGAAGAGATTTTCGCAGGAACCGTACTCAACAATTCATTCAATTTTCGCAGCGTGGCAGCTGCATCTCCCAGCAGCGCGATCGTATCTTGATAATGGAGAACATCATCAATATCTACATTGATATTAATGACCTTCTGGACCTGTGGATATCCGGTGCGCGAACTATCGGATTGACAAACCGCCCTCGTTCCAATGGTGATGAGAAGATCAGCATGTTCCATAGCATAATTACCGCATAGACTACCCTTGGAACCTCCCACCCCCATACAGCGCGGATGATCATAAGGAACAATCCCAGTTGCAATGGGAGTGAGAACACAAACTCCATCACCTAAATCAGCCAGTCGGATAATTTCTTGTGAAGCGTTTTTTCCTCCCCTTCCAACCTTGATCAGTATTGATTGGGATTTTTGGATCCAATCGATAGCCTGCTCATAATCACCTACCGCAGCACCTAATCCTGGTATTATCCCTGATGGCAATTCCCGCAGGTTATAACCGGTCATCATTGCCGGTTGAATATTCATGGGTATGGAAAGATAAAAAGGGCCTGGTCGGTACGGATGGTCAACCGTATTAAACCCCCTGCGTAACGCTGTGGAAAGCGACCACGGATCCTGCAAACTATATGCTGCGCCCATGGTTTCTAACATCTGCGGAAATAAATGCTGTCGATGTTTGGGAATCTGCTGCATATTAAAACCTTCATCTTCCGTGGTTTCATCCCCAAATAGGTACCAAACCCCGACGCCATCCGATGCGGGGACAAGTGAGGCTGCCAGTGCCTGCAGAGCGCCGGGACCGATAGAAGTGACAACCGCAGCTTTCTCGTGCATCACCCAGTTCAGGGCTGTGGCAGCATGGGATGCTTCAATTTCGCTGCGCAGCCCAAAAACTTTGAGTAATCCTGCTTGTTGATACATTCGCAGAACTTCCCCGATTTCTGTGGAACCGTGACCAAATACCGTGAAATAAGTTTTTACACCCTGGCGAAGCAGACCTAAGACAAGCAACTCCGAAAGCGTCGCATCCAGATATGTCGGGATGGCTTTGGCAGCCAGAG
Organism: uncultured Pelolinea sp.; assembly: GCA_964386805.1. Classification (GTDB taxonomy): domain Bacteria; phylum Chloroflexota; class Anaerolineae; order Anaerolineales; family Anaerolineaceae; genus UBA4781. Next base: position 3,420 of record CAYLUJ010000014.1, read on the forward strand.
CGGCATCAAGACTGCCGTGTTCAGCGATGGCATTGGCATGCTTCATTCTTGCTTCTTGTATTTCTTTGTATTCCATCCAGAAATCCTTTTATACTCTTTTGAATTTAAGCCGGTCAGAAAGTTGTTGGGCAATTTGAATGATCTTAGGTGCAAGATCTTCGATCCGCTTCAGACTCAAACGGGTCGCTGGACCTGAAATGCCAATTGCCCCCACCAGTTTTTCCCTGAAATCAAAGACCGGGGCAGCGATACAGCGTACATCACCATCAAATTCCTCATCATCAATGGCATAACGCTTCTCGCGGATCGCTTTTAACTCCGCTTCGAATTTTTGTACATTTGTAATGGTCTTGGCAGTATGCCTTGCCAGATCGTCGGGAAGCGGGAATGTACCAAATGCCAAGAGTACTTTACCTAAAGCAGTACAGTGCAGCGGTGCAAGCTGCCCCACCTCCACATTCACCCGCAGGGTCGAAGGCGATTCCATTTGGTCGATATAAAGCGCTTTCCCTTGAGCGTAGATGGCAAGGTGGGAACACTCCCCGGATACCTCAACCATCTCCTTGAGAAAAGGTTTTGCCGTTTCTCTCAATGGCATGTGAGTGATTACACTGCGGCTGAGATTCACAAGCATGGGTCCTAAACTATAAGAACGTCCATCTTCCGCTTTCTGGACAAAACCATCTTTTAACAGTGTTTGCGTAAGGCGTGAGGCAGTGGATTTGTCAATACCCATTTGGTCAGCCAATTCCGTGATCCCAATGCCATTTTCACAATCTGCCATGATTTCGAGTATTTTGAGTCCGCGTGCCAGTGATTGAATTTCTGTCATAAAATGGAATTCCCGTATCTATTGTTGCGTATTATGCAACGCTGTTGCATAATATTATTATATAATTCGAAAGAGAAACTTGTCAATAGGCAAGCGAGTTCAGAAATTTCCCAGGATGAATAGGAATGTCGGAAGCCGTAGATGTTCTCAATTTTATTAATGGTCGATGGCAAAAGCCAAACGGGGCTGTTATATCCGAAATTTTGAATCCTGCCACCCAAGAAGTGATCGGGCATTTTCACAGTTCTTCAGATAAGGATGTAGAGCAAGCAGTGGTCACAGCCATATCTGCTTTTCAAACCTGGCGAAACACACCGGTAGTGGAAAGGGTGAGATTGCTGCAGAACTTGCTGTTGCTGATTCGATCAGAAAAGGATCTGTTAACAAAGACCATTACTCGTGAATGTGGAAAAACCTATCAAGAATCTTGGGGGGAATTGGATAGAGCCATTGAAAATATTGAAGTAGCCTGCGGTACACCCACACTCAGCCAAGGGATATTCTCGGAAGATATTGCACCCGGAATTGACGAGAGCATGATCCGCCAGCCGGTGGGAATCAGCGCCATCATCTGCCCCTTTAACTTCCCGGCAATGATCGCGTTTTGGTTCATGCCCTATGCTCTGGCTTGTGGGAATCCGGTGATCGTGAAACCATCAGAAAAAGTTCCCCTAACCATGCAAGCAATTTTTCATTTACTCGAGCAAGTAGATTTTCCAAAAGGGATCATTCAAATGGTACAGGGTGGTTCGGAGACAGTTGAAGCATTGATCACCCATCCACAGATAAAAACAGTTTCCTTTGTAGGTTCCACAGCTGTGGCAAAGAAAGTATATGCTCAAGCAGCCGCTCACGGCAAACGTGCTCAGTGCCAGGGCGGGGCGAAAAATCCGATCGTGGTCATGCCCGATGCTGATCCTGAAATGACGATCAAGATACTGGCCGATAGTGCTTTTGGCTGTGCCGGGCAACGCTGCCTGGCAGCCTCGCTGGTTCTACCTGTTGGAGAAGCACTTGATTGGCTGCAACCTGCCATAGTAAAAGCGGCCGAAGAATACAGCGTGGGATATGGTTTGGATGAAGGCGTTCAAATGGGACCGGTGATCTCCCCGGAGAGCTTGAAGCGCATCCATACTTTACTTGAAGAGGGTGAAGCGGAAGGTGCGCGCTTGTTGGTAGATGGTCGGACCGTCATCATACCAGGTTACGAAAAAGGAAATTTCATCAAACCGTGCATAGTGGATCATCTGAATTTGAATGGAAAAATGGTACAAACTGAGATATTCGGTCCGGTGCTGGGGATTCTGCCTATGGATTCATTGGAAAGCACCATTGAATGGATCAACCAAAGCGTATACGGTAATATGGCATCCATTTTTACAAACAGTGGCGCCAGTGCCCGCTTATTCCGGCATGAGGTTCTGGCTGGCAATATCGGGGTTAACATCGGCGTAGCTGCACCCATGGCATTTTTTCCGTTCTCGGGTTGGAAAGACAGCTTCTTTGGCGATCTGCATGGTCAATCGATGGATGCTGTGGACTTCTTTACCCAAAAGAAAGTGGTCATTGAACGCTGGAAAGAAAAATGGAGCCGGCAGTTCTAAAAAAGATATGGCTTGGAAAGTACAAAAATAAATTATTAAATTTTCTCATCATCATTTAGGATAAATTTACTTTTCGATAAAACAACAGATGGATTGATCGCGGTCAATTTCATATTGTATTTATAGAATTAAATTCCTTGGACTTTTATGATTTTTATAAAAAAACTTCCTATTATTTTCAATACAATTTCTTCCTTTGTTTTAAATGAGTTAAAATAATGTTATTATTTTTCACAGAAAAATAAAAGTTGAAATCACACATGCAAAGAAGGGCCCCATGACCATCCATAACATTTTTGAACTGGCATTAGAACAAGGCAAAGGCATCTTCCATCTCGCTCCCAACTGGGTACCTCGCCCATTTTGCATACCTGGCAAACGGCTACACCTGCACCCTGATGATTATTATGCACTGGGTGCTCAGCGCGGAGGGATCGATGAACGCTGGTTCGCATCCACTTCCAATGCGGATAATGGCATCGGCACTCCCCCCGATGAAGGATTAAGCTATATCGTATTTGAAGACGGAAATAAATCTCCAAAAATATTGTTGAGGGATGCAGTCATTGAACTCAAAGCTGAATTAATCGGTGAGCAGGTTTGGAAAGAATACGGTCGATGGCCTGCTTTCGCCAAGTTCTTTGACAATAAAAGTGCTCTGCCTTTCCATTTGCACCATCGACACCAACATGTTGCTTTGATCAATCAGTCTGAAAAACCTGAAGCATATTATTTCCCGCCACAGTTAAATTCGTATGTGGGTGATTTCCCATATACTTTTTTCGGTTTACAACCGCAAATAAGCAAAGATGACTTTTTAAAGCATCTAAAAAAATTCAGCCACGGAGATAATCACATCACCAATCTGTCAGTGGCATACCGACTTAAATTAGGAACCGGTTGGGATGTACCAGCTGGAACGCTGCATGCACCCGGTAGTCTGTGCACCTATGAACCTCAATGGGCTTCGGATGTTGGCGCTTTCTATCAATCCATGGTCGGGGATATGCCCGTGCCAGAACAAATTCTGTGGGGTAACGTTCCGCCAGAAAAAAGGAATGATTATGAATTCCTGGTGGAATTGATTGATTGGGAAATCAATATTGATCCTGATTTTGCAAAGAAGCACTTCATGGAACCTCTTCCGGTCCTGCCGGTTGAGGAAATGGAAGCTCAAGGTTACTCAGAAATGTGGGTGTGTTATAAATCTGCTTCGTTTGCCGCCAAGGAACTAACCGTATTCCCAGGAAAAACCGTACAAATAAAGGATCCCGGTGCTTACGGGGTCATTACCGTGCAGGGACATGGAATGCTGGGCAATTTTCCGGTGGAAGCGCCAGATATGATTCGCTTTGGGCAGATGACCAATGATGAATTCTTTTCAGTGATCCCGCAGCCAAAACGGGCGTCACCATCCGCAACCTATCAGCGGTGGAACCGCTGGTTATGTTAAAAAATCTGGGACCACATCATGATAATATGCTTCATTAAATAGATTGGTAAATTCCATCAACTCTCTAGAGAGAAAAACCAGAGCCATTTATGCTCCGGTTTTTTCACATTAATTAAATTTAGTACCGTTTTGGAATCCCCAATTTCGAAAATGCCGAGGATAGAATACGTTCCGTTTGGTCAAAATAGGCATCACTCTTTTTATTCAATAGATCATATTTCCGATAGACCCAATCAGCATGGTTGTAATTCATCCGGTCGATGATCACGCAATCAATCTTGCCAGCCAGCAGTTCCGCCAGGTCTTCCGCTCCAGGCAAGATGGGTGCGATCATGGCATACGTTTTAATGCCCGCTTTATGCAAGCTATCCAGTGCAGCAATTCTTTCTTCGATCGAAGGAGCATTCGGTTCAAAGATCATTCGGATGTGATCATCGGCAGTGGTAATGCTGAGACCCGCTTCAAAATTCTTTCCTCTTTCCAGAATATCCACATCGCGCAAGATCAAAGGGGAACGTGTTTGAATGGCTACTGCCCAATCATTCTGTGCCAGAATTTCAAGACATTTGCGGGTGATCAAGTACTTTCTCTCTAATGGTTGATATGGATCACAGACACCACTCACCCACACCTTTGCCGGTTTTTTCTTGGTTACTTCTTTTTCTAGCAAATCAGGAGCGTTGATTTTCACGTCCACAAATTGACCCCACGGTTCTTTATGCCCGGTAAAGCGCTTCATAAAACGCGCATAACAATAGGTGCAATTATGCTGACAACCCGTATAGGGATTAATCACATATGGATAAACCTGCGAGTTGGAAAGAATTGTTTTCGCCTGTATTTCTTGGATGATCATAAATCTATTTTAATTCTTTCCTTGATCAAAAGATATTCCTTCAATCTTTTTTAGCGGATAAAATTTCACAGGTATTCATCTTTTACAACCTAGCGTTCTAAAATAATATCCAGAATATGCGTGGATAATTCTTCATTATCATTACTCACTGCAAATTCATTATTCTCATTAACAGCATCGAAAACAATGGTTTGCCCATGCTTCTCACCCACTTCGCTGATGACATCCGGGTTCCCGTTTTTCCAGGTGAAGTATTCAGGGTCGGTAATCGCAACTGCTGCGAGAATATCCCAAAGTAAGAAATCGCCATTCCATATATTAAACTGCTTCTCCCATAATTGAGAAAGAAGTTGAACTCCTGCATCTTTACCTCCAGCCAATTGACCAGCCATATCATGGGTAATCCAGAAATTTTTTGATCCATCCAGCGGTACGATCGTCAGAGGAATACCAGAATTGAAAACCTGTTTAGCGGCCAATGCGTCCACAAAAATATTCCATTCCGCCACAGCATTGGATGCTTCCCCGGCATTACCATTGAGATTTCCTGCCGAATAAAATGCGCCACCCATAATCACGATCCGCTCAATATTATTCTCAATTTGAGGATCATGCTGCAGTGCTAACGCAATATCGGTTTGCGCTCCCGTTACCAGTAGAGTCACTTTCTCTGGAGAAGTATTAATAAGATCAATAATTAGTTGATATCCTGCTCTTGAATCGATGGCTGCATTCGAAGCAGGAAGTTCTACATCCCAGAATTTATTTGCAGCTATCCTCCAGCTTTCCGGGAACTCATATCCACTCGGATCAAGCGGAGTTCCAGAGCCAACTGCAAGAGGGACAGCATCCAAATCCAAGACCTCATACAGGTAAGCAGCCCATTCTTGGCTTGATGCACGTGGATCTTGCTCCCCATAACTATTGATAACACCTATTATTTCGATTTCCGGGTTCTTACTAAGGTACAGCAAGGCTGCAATATCATCTGGAGCTCCATCATGGGAAAAAATAACCGGAATTCTTTGATCCGTTTCTTCTGTTTCAGAGGTAGGTGTTTCTAATTCATTAACATTCACAACAGAATCAGAGGCTGATTCCTGGGTAGAAACTCCAGGCTGGTTTGTTAATGCATTGGGCTTACAAGCAGAAATAGACATAACAAACAAAAAAATGAGCATCAAGGAAAAAGCATTTCGTAATTTCAGCGTGGTCCTCCTTTAGAAATTCAACCGTTTTATCAACTAACGTAAAAATTCCAAAAGCTCGGGAACCTTTAATAGTATTTAGAATACCATACCTATTGTTCAGAAAAAGCGCAGCGAAATCCCAGATCATTATCTGTATATTCGGGCAGCGCCATAGCACGCCAGGTTGCGGTGTTTAATCCGTATTTTCCCGGCTGGCTCCAAGAACCGCCTCTTGTTACACGAAGATTGCCTGTGGAAGGACCCTGCGGATTCTCATAGGGAGAATTTGCATAGTACTCCCCATCGAACCAATCCGCAGTCCATTCCCAAACATTTCCCGAGAGATCCAGCGCACCATACGGGCTGGCGCCTGCCGGGTAGCTACCTACCGGCATGGTATCGCCTACGTTATCATCATAATTCAGCAACGTATCTGTGGGAGCATCATTACCCCACGGATACAAACGACCATCTGTGCCGCGAGCGGCTTTTTCCCATTCCGCTTCAGT
>CAYLUJ010000014.1:9873-14051 GCA_964386805.1 uncultured Pelolinea sp.
GCGCGTACCCACCCAATTGCAATACGCCTGCGCTTGATCCCAGTTCACATAGATAACCGGATATTCCGCATAGGCGCTATTACCATAATAACTCTCTCTGCTAATCGAATCACTCTGCGAAGGTTCCTGGCAGACACTATCTGCCACACATTTGGCGTACATCCCATTCGTCACTTCGGTCTGGTCGATCCAATAGGTATTCAGATAAACCATGTGCTGCTGTTCGATCTTCTCTCCTTCCGCTCCCATTGTGAACTCACCCGCCGGTATAGAAATCATGATCATGCCATCCAGAGCGCGCGTCAATGTTCCATCGGTTGGTGTATTGGAGATAAAGAACGGTGTTGTTTGAGGGGTTGGATCAACTCTCACTGTGGGCTCATCATCGTCGGAAAAAATCTTACAACTTGTGATGATCAACATGCAAAGAAAAAGAAATACAAAGCGTGGCACTTTTTGCATAAACTTTTTCATGAGCATTCTCCTCCTCACTAACTTAGTGAATTCTCTACAGATAGACCAGCCTAGGTTTAATTTGCAGGTAATAGTTGTTTTTCTTTCAGAATGTACGCTTGATCGCACAGAATGGTTATCTCATCCAGGTTATTGCTGGTTAAAAGGATGGTGGTTCCTCTTTCTTTTAGTTGAATTAAGTATTCGTAGATGTTTTTCCAACCAGCCTGATCGATCGAGTCGGTCGGTTCATCCAGCAATAGCAAATCGGGGGTTTCCAGGATCGCTTGAGCAAAACCCAATCTTTTACGCATACCCACCGAAAAGGTATGAACTGGCTGTTTGTTTTTAACATCCAGACCAACGATCGACATTACTTCATCAATTCGGCATTGATCGATGGTGCGGTTGATATCGGCAAGCAGCCGTAAGTTTTTTTGTGCCGAATAACCAGGTAAAAACCCAGGCACATCGATCATCGCACCGGTTCTGGGTGGAAAATCACAATCGATCCCAATGCGGTTTCCGAACACAGTTACCTGCCCCTGGGTAGGTTTTACCAATCCACACATGATTCGCAGGAGAATGCTCTTCCCCGCTCCATTGGGTCCGCTGATGCCGGTGATGCTTCCCGGTTGAATTCGAAGATCAATATTTTCAAATATGGTTAATTCGTTAAAACGCTTTGTTATTCCATTCAACTCAAGAATCGGTAGAATTCTCTCCACGTGATTAATCCTCCTGATGGTTCACTGTAAAAAAATTTGTCTTTTCAGAAATTAAGAAACCTGTTCCCAGGCAAATAAAAATCCACAGCAGCCAAAACAACCAGGAATATACTTCCGGCAGGATGCGGGTGGGCGCCCATAATGGAGTAAATTCCAGGTGATTTTGCAGTAGGAAGAATGAATCAATGCCATCCCCCCCAATCGGTCCCCCATTAATAGCACCAAGCTTACTGCAAATGATAACAATGATGCCGCTGAGAAATCCAATCCAACGCCGTTGAAATAATAGATTAACAATTTGAATCAATAATCCGATCGCGAACCATCCGATGATCAAAAATACAAGGATGCTCCAAAACGCTTGAACCGGACTGCCGTTTTTTATGGAATAGCCTAAACTAATCCCATAATTGTCCATGCTTGCAGCACTCCAATCCTTTGAAATCGGATATTTCGCCAACACGGGTAGAAAGAAACTCAAAACCAATATCAATGCATAGCCCAGTGTCGAAAGGAAAACAAATACTGCCTTCCCCAACCACCAGGTCTTTCGCGATCCGAGCCGCAACAGAATTTGCTGCCCATAGGAATCTTCAGGTGTCAGGTCGGAGATTAGAAAAATAAAGAGTATGGAGATTACAAAATAGATGATTTCCGGTTTTCCGAAAGCCCAAATGAACGCTTCTAAGGCGTTTCCCTGTGAAGCAGCAGACTCAACCGGAGTCAACACCTGGATCACCTTTTGCGCCCAATAGCCCAAACAAAGACCAACCGGAATTGGGAGAATCCAACGCCAGCGCAGAAAATAATGAATCAATTGGTATTTCAAAAATGTTCGTGCTTTCATAGTTTTTAACTCAAAACCTGCCGTTCTTTTTTCCCGAATAGCAAAAAGCTAACACAGAAGAACAAGTATAATAAACCATATTGAATGAACGCGGGGAATAAATTTCCATTGGGGATCAAGGTCGCCTCCGTAGAAATAAGTCCGTTCAGATAACGGGAGGTGGGTATGAAATAGTAGCCAAAACTGTAACAAATAAATGGAATCCCAAAAACAACCAGAGGGTTCCTGGTTTGAAAGGATATTCCCATTGCCAGGATAGCATATGTTGCACCAAACAATCCTAAGAACAGCCAACATACTATTAGGTAACTAAAGGAAGAAAGAGCCAGTATATTTCCCGGTTTAATGACCCTGCCCGGCAAGATTTCGTTAATGCTGAAAGAGAGGTTAGGGATTTGAACAGGGTTTGCCGGGTAGATCAGAGAACAGAGGATCAGCAGAATGATTGCCGGCATGGCCACGGCTGTTAAACCAGACAGCACAACCGCTACCAATTTTGCCCCTATGAATTTCTTATATTCCGTTCGCAGTAGAAAATGATTAATGGCGCGCTCATTTTTTTCAATACTCAATGAATCTGCAAATGGCAGCACAGCCATCACACATGCAAAGAATCCGTAATACCCACGTTTTAAAATTTCCTGCCAGATCGTAATTGCACCCACAGGATCACCGATGATGTTTTTCATCTGAAAAAAGCCATACGTAAAACTGATCCCCGCCAGCAGGAAAACAAGCACAAAACGTTTGTTCAAAAATGCTCGTGAAAGCTCTTCCCGATAAATACTGTGCATTCCGTATTATTCCTTTCTTCCTTTTTCCCGCCGGGATTGAATATACTTCTCAATGATCTTTGCCAGATCAGGTTCTTGATAACCCAGCCGTACCATTTCCTCGATGAAATTTTCCATGGCATACGTTTGCAGTTCTTCTTCCATTTTCTTCAATGTTTTTGTGTTTTCGGTCACAAATGTTCCTTCTCCACGCCGGGAGATAGCAATTCCTTCACGGATCAATTCCTGGTACACGCGCTGGATAGTATTGTGATTTACTTTAAATTCCATCGCAGTCTCAACAATGCCCGGTAGTTTATCACCAGGTCTATACTCTCCCCGCAAAATCTTGGCACAGATGCGCTGCTTGATTTGAAGATAGATGGGTTGGTTATCGTCAAATATGTGATCCATTGAATTTTCCGTTTGTGAATTGACTTTATTTCATCATGCAAGGGTTCTATCTCTATATTATAGCTGCCTCAAAAATTATAAATCCCAACGTCATGTTCATCCTTACAGGGATGGGTTTTAACCCATCCCCGTAAAATTCCATTATTTATTTTTCAACCACTCCCATGAGATAAGCAACGCCGCCAGTGGTGTATGCCAGATACTTTCCATCTGGTGAGAAGAGATATTCATTCCCATAGCTGGGAACCGGCTCTTTTGCAGCTACTAATCCAAGGAAGTCCAATTTTTCTCCTGTAAACTCCCATGCATGCAATCCAAATCCATTACCGGAGACGACCAATTTCTCATTGGGGGAGATCGCCAGGGACGTGAGAGCACCATTTCCATACGGGGATTGGAAAGTAGAGATTATTTTCATGCTCCCATCCCCTTGAAATGTTCCAATGACCCTACCGGTAGAAAATCCCATGAAAAGGTCTTTATCGTCAGATAATCTGGAAATGGAAATGTCAGATCCGCCAATGCTTTGGCTTTCACCACTCTGTGTGTTCCAGATCATTTGTTTCGTGATGTAGCCGATGTAAGGGGAAGGATATTTTGTGATCCGGTACACTACCGATGCGTTGTCCATCAGAATATCCAGAAATTCAACCCGCCAGTTTTCATTCCCCAGGTCAAGCGTTTCCAGCAATTCCCCGTCGGCAGTATTCCAACGGCGCAGGGTATTATCGTCCGCCCCCGAGACCAGCCAGGTCGAATCTGGAGAAAATGCCATGCGATTGACCCGCCCTTGATGTCCTTCCAAAACCCGGATCAGCTTGCCCGTCTGTGCATTCCATAGACGGATGGTGTTGTCATTGGAGCCGGTTGCAATCATCTTGCCATCCGGCGAGAAGACTGCCTGGTTAACAACCTGGGTGTGCCCGGTGAGTTCGAGTATCGTAACCGGGGCGTGGCCTATTG
>CAYLUJ010000014.1:14061-32901 GCA_964386805.1 uncultured Pelolinea sp.
TCATTGCCAATTCACCGTCTTGTATATTATAGATTTCAACCTTGCCGTCCTGCAATCCAACCAGCGCAATCTGGCTGCTGTCTGGCGAAAATGCTATCTCCAGGTTTTCGCTGCCGTAGGAGGGACCCTTGAAGGTAACACCTTCATCTCCTGCAGGAAATTGAAAAATGCGGATATTGCTGGATTGCCCATAGGTGGTCAAATAATCAGAGATAGTCAATGATTTTCCGTCCTGGCTTAGAACCACGTTTTTGATGGCAGCCGGTTGATCAGAAGCGGTCGCTCCCTCAGGGTTTCCCGTCAGGGAATAGCTCGTCCAGGTGAATGGTCCCAATTGTTTTTCCAGTTTTCCGGTTTCCGCATTGAGTATTTCAACATAACCATATTGGGTTCCCAGAATGATGGTTTCACCACTTGCATCCATATCAAAAGCCTGGACAATGTCCTCTTCCGTGGAAGGGCTCCCTGAAAAGATCGACTTTCCATCTTCCAGATTCCAGACCTGAAAGGCATAGATAGTCTGGTTTCCTTCATATGAAGTTAACCCAACGTATTGTCCATTCTGTGAAAACAAAAGGTCGGAATAGCCAGTTTGGGTATTTTCCAATTCCTTTACAAGGCTGAAATCATGGGTTGAGTAAATCAAAACCTTGCTGCCCTGGGTGTTGCTCTGTGTATCGACTGTGGCTACGAAATCACCTTGGGGAGAAATTTCCATTTCTGTATTCTGAGGTACATCTTTCGTCCGGACGACCTTTCCTTCATCAATGGATAATACGCAGAACTTTTTTTCATCATTTTGAGTGCCATACTTTTTTTCAAAAACCAGCTCTGAGCCATCCGGCATAAAAGCGATAGCCAAAATGTTGGAATCCTCGCACTCCCCTAAATCTTGAAATACTTCCTTCTTTTCACCTCCGGGTAGAGAATAGAGCTGGATTTGTTGAGTGTATGCGGGAAGTCCCATAAAACCTCCCAAATCCCCCGTGGGCAGATTCACTGCCACTGCCAGAGTGGTATCGTCCGGGGATATGCTCAGAGCAGTTGGCTCCAATCCGATGGGGATAAAACCAATTTGCTCTCCACTCCCTTTATCCAGCAGTTTTATGCCTGCGTTTGTTGCCGCTGCGATGAGATCACCGTTGGTTTGTTGGGCTAGGCTGCCGGTATAGGCTCCCTCACCGATCCAGCGCAGTAACTCCAGATCTTGAATATTCTCCGGGGTGATTTCTTCCAGAGTTTCAAGACCTGGCTCCGCTTGAGCTATAACCTTCCCAACATTCATTTGCATAGGGACCAGCAATACTGCAACTACGATCAATTGGATCCCTGTTTTGAATATATTTTTTTTCATATCAACCTCTTTACCTCTTGACATTTTTTAGATTTGTTTGTATCATCTTATTATAGTATACTAGATAACTAGTATTATAGTAATACTAGAAAGATTTGTCAAGACCGAACATACAGGAGAAACCTATGAAAACAAAATACAACATTGCAGTTTTCTTGCTACTGATAAGCATTACTATGATATCAGCATGCCAGGGAGCGAAAACGGCAGCCACTGTAGAGAATACAGAAGCTCAAAATCAGGTCAATTCTGATAACCAGAATAAGACCGGTGAAACGGCGACGGTGCAAAAGACCTATTCTGACCCGGATGATATCAAAATCATGCTGGAAGAATTAAGGCGGGTTCGGACCGAACAGTGGCTGGCGCATCCGGGCTGGTGGCATGAGCAAAAAGTGCTCCAGTCTCAATCCGGAAATTTACATGGAGCAGCCGGGGAATGGTGGTTCCAATTCAGCGATTCAACCTCCTGCCCGCAGATCATGCAGATCGTCTATCAGGAGGATGGGCAGGTTTTGGAAACCAGTGTGCTCATCAGTGAAAGTGATCTGCCCGCGGAAATCCCGAGCACCAGAATATCTGGTGAAGAAAATGATGTCATCCTGGTTAAAGTGCCCGATCAATCCTGCCCTGCTCTACTGGAATTAACCCTGGATCATGCAGAGCAAATGCTCAATGATCCTACGCTGGAATCAGCCGAAGCGATCATCCAAGATGGATATCTGACCATTACGCTCAACCAAAAGGGTGATACCTACAGGCAAATATTGACCGTAACCATTGACCTCACCACCGGGTTCATCACAAATGAAAAAAATCAACTTTATATCCGTGATAATTCTGAGCCCGAAGGAGAAATTGAATACGGTTACACCTATCAATATTTTGAGCAATTGCCGGTCGAAATCCAGGATAAGTTCAACCAGGCACTGGCAAAGCTTCAATAAAAAGAAAATGCAGCACCTTTAGAAAGAATTACAGACAAGCACCTTCCAAGTCATCATCCCGGAAGGTGCTTTGTGATTTCTAACGAAAAGAGAAACAAAATAAAAAAACATGAACAACGATATGCATCATTCTCTTCGGCAAATTTGGAAATCCGCCGCCAAAATTTGATCCAATCCCCTTCTTCACATCATTCAAAGTTTTTGTAGTTTCCATACGCGCCATCACTTGAAATGCTAAGCGGTGCATTTCCAATGCACCCTAACCCCTACGTTGCGACTTATCGAGAAATTCTTTCGGAAATGGAGAGATTCCTCCGTCGCTGCGCTCTGTCGGAATGACCTATTAATTATGTCATGGTGAACATCAGCGAGCCATCTGTCACCAACAAAATTGAGTCAATAGACCATTTATGCCAATGAGAAAGGTTTTTTCGACATACCATTTCACCGACATCGTTTTGAACAGATCCATTCGTCACTTTGCCTTCAGGATGACCTCTAAAAATAGTACATCATGTTGAACGTCAGCGAGCCGTCTCCATAAGTTGAAAGAACCATCCAGCTGTGGAGAAGCCAATGATCAATTTCAAATATCTAAACAATTCATTGCGACCCATCGAGGAATCCTCTAAAAAATGGAGATATTTCTCAGTCGCTGCGCTCCTTCGAAATGACGTTGGGGCACAAGGACAAAAAAGCTCACTCTCATTGCTGTATTCTCCACGTCATCCCGAGCACAGCGAGGGATCTCTCCTATATCCCAATCTATTCCAGAACAGGCATTATCTGTCGTGACTTTTATCTAACGTATCTTTCAAATTCCCCACTCAATATTTTCTCCAATAAATCACTCTATACTATAATCATGAAAATCTATTTTCATGGACAAATAAAATGACTTCATTTTCGTTAATCTGCTCTAAATGCAAATCCACCGATATCACCGTCCAAGCCATCGCGGATACCCACACCAAAAAACACAGCGCCTTTTGGTGGATCTATTTTCTTCTTATCGGTTGGGTTGTTGAAGTGCTGATGTGGCTGTTCGCCACCCTCCCCATGCTGCTCATCCGCATCTTCCACCACCGCGGGGTGGAGACCACCGTACAGAAGGTCGCCATCTGCCAGCAGTGTGGGCATCAATGGAAAGTACGCAGGAACTAGACATTTTTAATTAAATTTACATCTTGAATGCTTCGCAGATCATTTTCCCCACTTTGCTCTTTTAACCACCGGTAACGCGGGGGGACTCGACCTCGACCCCACAGGGCATGAACCTAGTGGATTTCAGGTCCTCTGCCTAGCTCTTTGCAGCCTATCATGAAAGCCAATATCGAATCGGAGAATTCCTTCGCTCACTGCACCTGCTATAGAAAGTCAAGAGGGACGGAGGAGTCGACTTAGTACATCTTTAGGATCACATAAATCCGTTTGATCAATGATGTCGGGAAACAGTGCAGGGGTAAACATCCAATTTCCATTATCTCTGTATTGAGTCTTCTATACGGAAAACTTTCCGGTTCAATAACAGTAAAAATAAATTAGAAGTAGGTAGAAACAATTCCACTAGAAAATGATGTCGAATATTTCTTTCTGGGGAGATTATGAAATCAATTTTAGTTTAGGGTTTGACATGAAAATACCATCAATCTTTATTATCAAATTTATGTTTATTGATATTTTCCCACAAACAAGTGTGTAAATTTCTTTGGTAATCTGTATAATAAAAGTGTTAATTGAGGGTAGGATTTGATGAGTAAAAGAATCAGACTTAGAAAAAGGCTTAATGTCGATAATTTTTTTATTGTTTTATTAAAAAGTTATAAAGAATATGCAATATCGATTTCAATATTTATCCCAGTAATTTTCCTTTTTTTGTTAAGTTCAAAGACAGAAAACGATAGTTTTAAGATATTTTGGATTTCTTTTACATATCTTGTTCCAATCATAAGTACAATTCTTTTATTCCTTTTTATCATCTCTGATATTTTTGGTGTTTATCAAAAGGCTAGATCTTTCTTGTCAACAATAGGTATTGTTCTAGCCATAATTTTTGAGATTGTTTTTATTTATATACTGCTTTCTTTCAGTTCACAGCCTATAAACATAATTTTTAATTTACAGCTATGTTTTGTTTCGATTTTAATTTTTTATATCGCAGTGTATGCACCAAATTTTTTAGGAATGAAAGAATATCTGGCAAGAACAGAATATTTCCTTGAGGAAATGTCTCAAATTGTGTTATTCCAATTATCGTTGATCTTTTTCTTAAGTATTTTTTCAATTTCCAATATTATTAGTAATATTCCTGAAAATATTAATGTTCTAATCATTCGATTTCTAGATATTATCGGCTCAGTAATTCTTATTTTTTTACTCAACAAGTATGTTAATACAATATTTTATTCATCTTATAAAGAGCACAATGTAATTTTTTATACCTATCTCGTTTTTATTCTAATAGATGAATTGATTTCTTATTCATTTTTTAATCAATTAGATTTTAGGTGGTTGTCATTATTAGTTCTAATAATTTCAATATACTATATCAAAGAAAATCCCACCAAGATAAAAACCCACACATTGATTATTTTAGGTTATTTGCTATATACCTTCTTTTTAACAATTAGTTTATTCATTCCTATTTTTAAACAAGGTGTCTTCGATAACCTTTTTATGATTATTGAAAAGTATTTACCTATAATAAGTATTGTATTTAGTATTATTGAATTATTTGAAATTAGTAAAATAAAATTACAAGAAAGAAAAATAAGTAATAGGGATGTTGAAAATGCAATTAATGAGATAGTTAAGAAAAAAGGACTAGATCTAAATTCCATTTATCCCATTATCAATATTTGTATCCGAAATCGCAATTTTCGTAAATTGCACGAGATACTAGATGATTATGAGATACATTCTTCTGACAAACAGAAAGAAAGTCAAAGATTCTTTAGAGTGTTGTTATATTGTGTTGAATATTCAGTGCAAAATGATATTTATGTAAGAATTGTCTCCTCAGAGAATATCAAAGAAAAAAGAATCAAAAATAACGAAAAAGAATTTCTTGAATACATATCAGGATTAATACCAAGAAAAATATCTGATTATGATTTGTGGATTTCGTACACAAAGAGTCATTACATAAGTATTTATCTCGATAAATTAGGAATTTTGATTCCTGAACCACCATCCCCTTCTCAGAAACTTGGAAACTTTCTTCTAGGAGCATTATATTTTATTATTGCCTTCGCATTATTTTTTTTCTTTAAATTTGAATTATTTACAAAACTCTTTCCTGAACCTTCTCATGAATTTCAAAACTTTTATACTATCGCAAAAAATGATTTACAACTGAATTTCGCAGATATTTTTGAATTATATAAAAATAAAGATTCGAACATTTCATCATTCTACATAAATTCCATAGATGATTGGTGTTCTCAGAATCTATCTCTTGTTTCAGGTGAAAAATATGATGAAGAATCAAATAAATGTTTAGATCTGTATAATAAGGTCATTGCTGGAGTAAATCGTGAGAATTTTCCTTTTGATTTCTATTATTACAATTATCAAGCTGCAAATATTCTTTTCAATCAACAACGCTACCTCGATGCAATTCCTTACTATACTACTTCATTAAATGGTTTTTCTGAAATCAATGATATGGACAACATCCTTGTTAGTATCGCATCTAGTTATCACTTATCAGGAAATGATCTTGATGTTATTATTTTGTTATCGGGGAAACCCAAATTAGATCAATACCAAAAATCCCTCATATATCTTGGATATATATATTTTCTGAATTCACAAAATCAAAATGCTTTATATACTTTCGAAAAAGTTAATTCTTCCAATTTGGGATTAAGAGAATTAGCTGTTATTGAGGAGCTAAATAATCTTCATCTCGAAATAGATACAATTATTTTAGAAGAGGAGAATAAAGATATTAGTTTTGATTTTCTAAATGTCTACGATTATTACGTTCAACGAGCGTTCCTATCATATTTTGACAAGGATTTATCAAACACATCGAGATATTTTTTTAATGCTTGCAAAATTAAAATTTTATTTACAAACAATTTAATATCAGATCAAATTCTCATTTCCCAGTTTGCAAATTCTCTAAATATGATTGAAAATAAAGAGAAAGATTGTGATTCCCTCCCATGGTATATATTGAATTATTTTAATAAAAAAGATTGGGAAGATGGGAATGAATTGTATAGAGAATATATGTCTAAATGTCCTAATTCTCAAATTGATTATGATTTTTTAGAATATCTTGGTACTCTTATTCATTAAATAAGGGAGGTATGAAATCAAATAGCTTTTTAGATAGGCTTTCTAGATTGTTTAATTCTAAAAAATTTTTTATCATTATTTTTTTGTAAAAATAACTCACAATTAATACAGAATTAATAGACGAATGAGTTTTTGATCCGAGTTAAAAATAAAAGTAGCGCGGGTGGGACTCGAACCCACAAGGGTGTGAACCCGGAGGATTTTAAGTCCTCTGCGTCTGCCTAATTCCGCCACCGCGCCACAAGTTCCAATATTTTACATCAAATCGCCCGCCTTTCAAAGGGGTATTGGGCGATTCATCAAAAATTGAGAGTTATTCCTTCTTCGATGAGAAGAGTTTGGATAATTTCACAAAACCAGCGGCTTTGATATGCTCCAGAGGCGCCAAGCGCTCGGTTTGCATGCTGGCATGCCAGATGCTCTCCCGCAGTTCCTGCGCAGAATGGAAATCCGGCAGGCTGAGGGTTGCCAGACCCACTTCGGGGTACGTATGCGCATCCGAGCCAACCGTGAAGGGTTTGTTCCATTTTTCAGCCAGTTCCAGCGCTCGCTCATTGAACTCCGGCTTGAAACAGCGCGCATTGAACACCTCCACCGCGTCCACCAGCGGCAGGATCGCATCCAGTTCACCCGGCTTCCAATATGCACGGTAATCATCGCAGGGGTGCGGGATGGTGATGAAAGCGCCCTGGTCTTTTATTAGTTCAATAGTTTTCAAAACCGGCAGTCCCGCCGGGATCTCTTCTTGCAGAAAATAAGCGATCAATTCGCCGCTGGCGGTCAATACCTCTTCAGATACCACCACCAGCTCAGGGTCAAGCGCATGCGCTTTCAAGGAACCTGTCAGCGTATCATGATCGGTGACACATAGTCGCTCAATGCCGTTTTCGCGCGCGGTTTGCAGCAAATGCTCCAGCCGGTTGATGCTGTCGGGGGAATAGATCGAATGGCAGTGAAATTCTGCCCGCACCAGTTTATTCGCCATCTTGATACATATCTCCACTGGGTGGTTCCAACGTCACTTCCGGGCGGCTGATCTTGGTCAGATAGTTCCCCCACGGGTAGGCTTGTACCACACTGTCACCCAGCTCCAGCGTGCCTTCGCAGAATTTTTCTTTGTCATGGGCTTGATAGCCGCTCAACACAAAGGGCAGCCCGCCTTCCGCCAGCACCCACTCGCCATTGAACTTGCGCGCGATATGGATATGAATGCCGGAAGAACTGCCCCCCGCGCAGGAGGGATGTCCGACGCGTTCATCCTGCTTCACCCACTCCCCCTCTTTCGGTTTATCGGTACTGGAAAGATGCATATACAGCAGCTCCCAGCCGGTTTGTTCATAGCCATCCCCATCCAAATCCAGCACCAACAGCCCGGTACCCGTGCGCACTACCAAACCAGTAGCAGCAGCCAATGCCCAACGGTTGGAGGTCCCACAGCCAGCGCGGTCCAATGGGGGTGCGAAATCCAGTGCGGCGGCTGGTCCATCATCGCCCCAGGCTTCGTGCGGTCCGCAGGTGTAATTCCAAACCTGCCCTTCTGAAAAAGGCAGGTTCATCTCCGGTTGAGTTGTACCCGCCGGAAAGAGCGGTTCCACCTGTGCTGCTCTTACCCAGGCATCCCCAAACAAGGCTGCATGCACCTGCGGGATGGAATTCTCGCCATACAGCGCCATCTGCCATTCCGCTGGGGTGGAAATATTGGCGACATATACCATGACTGCCACCGTACCGGCGTTCAGGTTGGGCGCCAAACGCAGCGTCGTACCATCACTGAAGGTCAGGTCGGTCAGCGTTCCGGCGCGCCACCCGTAATAACCGATCTCCAACTGCCGGATCACCAAACCCAACTGCTTATACAACCAACTCTTATCCGCTTTGATAAATCCATACGGGTACAATTCCTCATCCTGTGTTTGCGGATCACCGCTCACCCAGCCGCTTTGATGCTCCAGCAAAGTGAGCAAAATACGCGGATTGATAGAGTATTCTTCTGCCAGTTGGTAGAGGATCTCCGCGCCGGGGGTTGTACCGGCTGTCATTAATTCGCTGTATTCCGCTAATTTTCCACCCTTTTCTTCAACAAATGCCAGCGTGTCAAAACCAATAGTGGATGGCGAAAATACCACATCACTGTCGGGGATAAGCAGTTCATCGGGTGTGATCACCCCTAGCACTGAAGGGATGTACAATCGCGTTCCGGGGGGCAGCAGCAGGTCATCCACTGTGCCATCCGCAAAGATAATTTCATCTTTCTCCACTCCATAGTGGCTCGCCACCGTTGCCAGCGTATCTCCCGATTGGGTGAGATACTCCACATACCCGGCCGGCTTGGGATCAACCGTGGGCGTGGGAGAGGATTGGGCAGTTGCTTCTACAGTGGCGGTGCTGTTATCTGCTGTGCTTTGCGGCACCGTGCAGCCAATGAATCCAATAAGAATGAGGCTGAGAAGAATCAATTTACCAGGAAATTTCATTTTCATCGGTTACATACCCTGAGGCTTCTATGATCGTGGCATCCAACGTGAGCGTTCCTTCATACTGCGTTCCCGAACCGCCTGACCTCCACCCGTTCAGGATGAAAGGCAGATCGCGGTCGGCAGCGATCCAAACGCCATTATACCGCCGCGCAAGATGCGTGTGTGTACCGGTTGATGGACCGCCTTCACAAGAGGGATGCCCTATGCTATCACCAGTTTTCACCTGTGTACCTGCTTCAACTCTTTCCGCCTGTGCAATGTGCATATACAGCAGTGCCCAACCGGTGCGGATATCGCCATCCTCGTCCAGGTCTTGCAGCACCACTCCGTTCTCGGCATACACAATCACGCCGTCTGCCATGGCTCGCACCCAAACATTACTGGTAAAGCAGCCAAATTCCTCACCGGGTGGAGAGAAATCCAGCGCTGCCCAGGCAGCTCCATCCCCCCAGGCAGAATGCGGACCGCTGGTATAGTGCCAGCGTTCTCCCTGTGCAAAGGGCAACTGCAGTGTTGGTTGAACCAATTCGTCAGGTATCAGAATTCCGATATCATATTGGAATGGATCTCCAAACAGACGCACATACTCCGCATAAAACCCCAGCGGAGAGACCGCCAGTTCCCAATCGTGATATTCCATGAACGTTCCAAAGAGATAGTACAGCGCAGCACTGGCATCATTCAGTTCTGCGGGCAAGGTTACCGTGCTGCCATCCTGCAGGGTAATTTCGGATAGTGCCCCCACCTCATGCGTGTAAAATCCGCGATTGAGAGTATTGGCAGCCCACGAAAACTGGCTGAACAATCCTTCAGAAGCAGATTCTGTTTGAAGGAGAGGAAACTTGCCTTGATAGGTAGGGGTTGCTTGGCTGACCCAATCTGCCCGATATTCTAAGAGAGCCAGCAGCAGGCGCGGATTGACCGAATAGTACAGGCTGACCTCATCCACGATCTGCGCTCCGCTCATCCAGCGACCATCCACCTCTTCCGAATATCCACTTAAATAACCACCCTGCTCTTCGATGAATGCTGCCGCGTCAAAACCAACCTGTGCCGGGCTGTACACCAACTCTGCATCCGGTACGATCTGTTTGTGATCAACGGAATTGACTTGTTTTTCCCTATTAACAAAATCCCCGCCTGGTTTTACGCAGGCAGGGACGATGATCAAACTGATAAAAACAAATGCGTTGAAAAGCCGTTTTGCTGGTCTCATCATCCCAAATGGATCGGCAGCGCTTTGCCTGCCATCAGGTGCACATGGACATGCTGCACGCTCTGACCGGCATTGGGACCGGTGTTGACCGAGAGGCGGTAGCCCGTTTTATCCACACCCTGTTCTTTGGCAATCTGCTTTGCCACCAACATCAAATGTCCGATCAACGCTTCGTCCTCCGCGCTCATCTCGTTCACTGAAGCGATATGCTTGTTCGGCACGATCAGAATATGAATGGGCGCCACCGGATGAATATCCCAAAAAGCGGTCGCCAGTTCGTCCTGGTAAATGATGCGACTGTCCGACTCACCAGCTGCGATCTTGCAGAACACGCAGTCGGAAGGCATTTATTCTGCCTTCTCTCCACGGATAAAGGCTTCCGTCAATGCCTGCGCTTTATCATCTTTATACTGGCGCGGTGGGGTTTTCATAAAGTAGGAAGCCGGTCCGTACAAAGGACCGCCAATACCGCGATCCATACCCAGTTTGACGCAGCGCACTGCGTCGATGACCACACCTGCGGAGTTGGGAGAATCCCATACTTCGAGTTTGGCTTCCAAGAGCAGCGGGACATTTCCAAAGGTGGTGCCTTCCATGCGGATGTGGCAAAACTTGCGATCCGCCAACCACGGCACATAATCGCTCGGACCAACATGAATATTTTCAGTGGGCAGTTCATACGGTAGCATGCTGGTGACGGCTCCGGTTTTGGAAATTTTCTTCGATTCCAGGCGTTCGCGCTCCAGCATATTCATAAAATCGGTGTTGCCTCCGAAATTAAGCTGATAGGTACGCTCTAACTGCACACCGCGATCTACAAATAAGCTCGCTAGCATACGATGCAGAATAGTGGCACCCACCTGCGATTTAATATCATCCCCGATGATGGGCAGCTTCTTTTCCACGAAACGTGGTGCCCAGTAAGGGGAGCTGGAGATGAAGACCGGGATGGCATTCACCATGCCGCAACCGGCTTCCAATATCTGTTCGACATACCACTTGGTTGCCATTTCAGAACCCACCGGCAAGTAGTTAATGACCACATCCGTCTTGGTCTCTTTGAGAATTTTAATAACATCATCGGTTGGACCGGGGGCTTTCGTAAGGATCTGGCTGAGATATTTTCCCAACCCATCATGCGTCATTCCCCGATAGACTTTTACGCCCATTTTAGGGACATCCGCAAAGCGGTAGGTGTTGTTGGGATACGCATAGATGGCTTCAGAGAGGTCTTTGCCGACCTTGGTATCCACTACATCAAATGCTGCGGTAAATTCAATATCGCGAACATGATATCCGCCCAAATTGACATGCATCAAACCGGGAACGCGGTCATCATCTTTGGCATTGCGGTAAAAATGCACGCCCTGCACCAGGGACGAAGCGCAGTTGCCCACGCCGATGATGGCTACCCGTACTTTATGGTCTTTGCTCATGGAATCTTGCTCCTTAGAAGGAAATAATAGTAAAGTAATTCTATCACTTCTACCTCTCACAGCTTTGCAGAATCCGATTCCAGTGCCGAATAGTCGCATTGTTCATAGGATTTTTCGAAAAATGAATTTGACAATCGCCACCTGCTATGTTATAAAACAGGGAATTAACAACTGAATAGTGCCCCAATAGTTTCTCTTATCCAGAGAGGTGGAGGGATCGGCCCTGTGAAACCTCGGCAACCCGCAGAGCAATTCGCAAGATGCGCTCACGAAGGTGCCAACTCCGGCAGAAAGTCGTTCTGGAAGATGAGAGGAGATGCAATACAAACTGCGTTTGCCCCTCAATCTGGACGGGGCAAATTTTTTTAAACAAAAGGAGCAAAAAACATGGATTCTTTTATGGAATCACCAAAGTACCTGTTCACCTCCGAATCCGTCACCGAAGGTCATCCGGACAAATTCTGTGACCAGATCAGTGATGCGGTCGTGGATGCCTGCCTCGCGCAGGATCCTTATTCCCGCGTAGCCTGCGAAACCGCCGCTAAGACCGGTTTCGTTTTACTGTTGGGAGAGGTCACTACCAAAGCGGTCATCAATTACGACGAGCTGGCGCGCGAGGTCATCAAGGATATCGGCTATGACCATACCGATAAAGGTTTCGATTACAACACCTGCGGTGTGCTGGTATCCATCTGCAAACAATCACCGGATATCGACATGGGTGTTTCCAAAGCCAAAGAAGCCAAAGAGGGTAAGATGAAGGACGAGATCGAAGCCATTGGTGCCGGCGACCAGGGCATGATGTTTGGTTATGCTTGCAATGAAACAGAAGTACTCATGCCAATGCCCATTTATCTGGCACACAAGCTCACCCGCCGCCTGGCGGAAGCTCGCAAAGATGGCACCATCGATTGGCTGCGCCCGGATGGCAAGAGCCAAGTCACTGTGGAATACCGCTACGGAAAACCCGCTCGCATCGATACGGTTGTCGTCAGTACCCAGCACGCCCCTGAAGTATCCCATGCTGAGATCGAAAAACAGGTCATTGAAAAGATCATTCGACCCACCATTCCCTGCGGAATGCTGGATGACAATACTATTTTCCATATCAACCCCACCGGGCGCTTTGTCACCGGCGGACCCAAAGGCGATTCCGGTTTGACCGGTCGCAAGATCATCGTCGATAGCTACGGCGGCATGGGACGCCATGGTGGCGGCTGCTTCAGCGGCAAGGATGCCACGAAAGTGGATCGTTCCGCTGCTTATGCTGCGCGCTGGGCTGCCAAGAACGTAGTAGCTGCCGGTCTGGCAGACCGCTGCGAGATCCAGGTGGCGTATGCCATCGGTGTTGCCAAACCCGTCAGCATCAATGTAGAAACCTTCGGCACCGGCAAGATCGCACCCGAAAAGATCTCTGAATTGATCTATGCGAATTTCGATCTGCGCCCAGGCGCCATCATCCGCGACCTCGATCTGCGCAAACCGATCTTCCGCAAGAATACCAACTACGGTCATTTCGGCCGTGATGACCTTGATCTGACCTGGGAACGCACCGACAAAGCCGCTGCTATGCGCAAGGCTGCCGGTCTGTAGCCTTAAAGAAGAGATACATTACTTTTCTGTTTGACAAAAAAAGAGACTTGATCGATCAAGTCTCTTTTCATTTATTCTATCTTTTCTTCGTCGCCGAAATCCAGCACCGGGCGCACCCCGCTGCCGCTATCCGGTTTGCCGATGATCTCCAGCTCTTCCATGCGGTCCACCAAGCGGGCTGCGCGGGTATAACCAATGCTAAATTTACGCTGCAGCATGGAAATGGAAGCGCGTTCTTCTGCTCTGACGAAGGCAATAACCTGTTTCAATAATGGGTCTTCATCCATTTCATCAGGGCTGTCGAACAGGGGTACCGCAGTGACCGGCTCTCCTACTGGAAAAACCTTTTCCATACTCTGGCTGATCTCCACACCGGGGGTGGTAGCTTTTAATTCTTCAGCCTGCCTCACCCAAAAATGCACCAGGCGCTGGATCTCCTCTTCCGAAAGATACACACCCTGCAGCCTTTTTGGAGAGGGTTCATTGGGCGCCTGGAAAAGCATGTCGCCCTTGCCGATCAAGTCTTCTGCCCCCACTTGATCCAGAATAACGCGGCTATCAACACCGGAGACAACTGCAAAGGAAATACGCGCCGGAAAATTGGCTTTGATCACACCCGTGATCACATTCACAGATGGGCGCTGGGTGGCAATGATCAAATGGATGCCAGTGGCACGTGCCATTTGCGATAACCTTGCAAAACTGCGTTCCGTTTCATCCGGAGCGATGGTCATCAAATGCTGAAGCTCATCAATAATGACCACGATATACGGTAGTTTCGTCGGTTGTGTTTTATTGTAATCTTGAATATTGCGCGCACCGACCTCGGCAAATTTATGATACCGCCCGTCCATTTCGCGCGAAATCCAACGCAACGTACCGATCACTTTCTCAGATTCCACAATGACGGGGGTGAGCAAATGCGGGATGCGATTGTATCCGGTCAGCTCCACCCGCTTCGGATCGATCATCACCATGCGCATCTCTTCGGGCGTGCGCTGCATGAGCAGACAGCTAATGATGGCATTGATGCAAACCGATTTACCGGAACCGGTGGTGCCGGCGATCAATAAATGCGGCATATCGCGCAAGTCAACCGCCACCGGCTTGCCCGCCACATTTTCACCCAGCATGAGTTTTAAAGGAGAATTGAGCTTCTGGAATGCTATGCTTTCCATTCCTTCGCGCAGGGTGACCAGCGATGCTTCGGCATTAGGAACTTCGATGCCAATGTAATGTTTTCCGGGAACCGGCGCTTGAATGCGGATGCGCTGGGTAGCCAGGGCGAGCGCCAGGTCATCTGAAAGAGCAGTGATCTTGCTGACCCGCACCCGGGTGCTGCCATTGCGCGTTTGCATCAGTTCGGGTTCCACACCAAACTGGGTGAAGGTAGGCCCACGGTGGATCTCCACTACATGCCCGGGAGCGTCAAACGAAGCCAGGGTTTCTTCGATGATGTGTGCGCGCTCCTTATCAATGGTGCCATCACTTTCATTTTTACTGGCTTGATTGAGAATATTCGCGATCTCCGGCAGTTTCCAAGCTGGGCTGACCTGTTCAGCACGCAGCCCGATTTGTACAGAACCTGCTTCTTTTTCAGAGTGTTGGGATTCTGTTCTCTGCGCCGGAGCGTGCTCCGGCTCTGTTCGTCCTCTTCTCTTCAGATTGGGTTCTTTGGCATGCTGCACTTCGGTGATCGGGGTAAATCCCTCCAGATCTAGCGGAGTTTTTTCTACCGTTTTCCTCTGCTCCACTTTTGGAGCTGTTACTTTCTGTGCGAATTGAGAGGATTGGGTTGCCACTTGCTGGCTGGTTTTAGTGAAAGCACGTTTAACCCCACGCAGCAGATCCGGGATAGCCGTATCAATAGTTAATGCCACCGCCATCAGCAGCCAGCCGATCAAGATCACAAATGCACCCACCTGCCCCACTGCGCGCACGATCAGGTTTTCGAACAACGCGCCGATATATCCGCCGCCCCCGCCGGCTTTTGCCAGATCCCATCCACCCCCTGTAAGCAAATGAATCCAGGTAAGTAAATTGAAGAACAGCAGGATGATGCCCACCAACTTGCCAGTCGAGATCATGGGCAGGCGATCTTCATTGCGGAAAATAAGCCACACACCGATCACCAGACAAACCACCGGGAAGAGGAATGCTCCATAACCTGCAATGCGGTACAGCAGCACCACAATGGCTCCGGTTATATTTCCTTCCTGGCTGGTGATGAAACTGATCAACAGCAGCAATCCAAGGACCGTCAGGCTGACACCCAGAATATCCAGTCTTCGTTCCGGCGAAAGGTCTTTCAACCCCTTGCGGATCGAAGCGGATTTTCGGGTGATTTTTTTAGTTGCCACCCGGCGTTTGCTTGAACTGGCTTTTCTTTTTTGTACCAAAATACCACCTTTGATTAACCGAAATCTTGTTCTAAGTATAGCATGGGGCTCGGGATTATCAATGCTGTTTCCGGTGCAATATAAATGCCACAACAGCACAAATGATGGAAACGAAAGCAGCGCCGATGGCAATTTCACCGTAATCCAAACGGAAAAATTTCCAACCCGCATTTTTTTCTGTCATGGCTGCTTCGCTTGTACCGGTCTGGATGCTGCCGCGTTCTTCCTGCGGAGCAATACCCAGGATTGGATTGGATGCTCCAGGGATAGCCGCGCTGAATGCTTCCTCTTCTGGAGCGGCTTGTTCTTGTGTCAGGCTGGTCGCTTCATCAGAAGCAGCCGGTGCAGGTTCTTCCATCCCTTTGGCAAGCATTTCTTCCGTTGGAGCAGCCTCTTCTGAAGAAGCACCTCCTCCCACTCCATAAAAACTTGTCGCTGCAGGAGTCGTTTCAGGAGCGATGACCGCTTTGGGATAATTCTCGCCGCCTTCTGCTCCTCCGCCCATTCCACCAACACTTGGATTCCATAGAATAATGGGTGGCTCTTCGATAGCAGCAACTCTATCTGATTCGGGAGCCGCCATGACCTGCATTTCCGGTTGGGCAACATCAGAAACAGGGCTGACAACAGACGCGCGTGGAGAGAAGAACTGTAGTGCCAGAGCAACCACGGCGACCAGTGCAGCCATAGCTGAAGAATATTGCCACACCAACTGTGGCATTTTGCTCCGTTCTTGGGTGCCTGCCATTTCTGCAGTAAGCATATAAGAATGTGGAATTTTTCGATTGGGAACGCTGCGCAGTATCTGGCGGGTATACGCAAATCGTTCGAATGTCTTTTTAAAATCGGCATCCGAACGCAGTTGTTCTTCCACCCGCTGCGCCTGCTCCGCTGATAGATCCCCGTCTACATATCGCGAGAGCAGAAGCCATTCTTTTTTGGTCATCTTAGTCATGGCTGCCCTCTCTACCAGAACGATATTGCGCAGGCAAAAGTTCCTTAAACTTATACAGACAATCTTGCAGGCTGTTGCGGGCACGTGCTAACCGGCTTTTAATGGTCCCCAGTGGTGTATTGCTCGCTCGCGCTGCTTCCTGATAATCCATGCCCTGCAAATCCACCAGGATCACGGCTGCTTTAAATTCCTTGGGAAGTTCGTCAATGCAGTGCTGCACGGCGGCTTCCAGCTCTTTGAGCACAACCTGTTCTTCAGGCAGAGGTGTTTCATCCCGCACAAAAATGGCGCTTTCCACATCCGCATCCGGATCATCCGCTACCCCGTCAATGGATTGGCTAGGATGGCGCTGTTCACTGCGCAGCAGGTCATAGCATTTATTGGTCACAATGCGCAGGATCCAGGCTTGAAAGGACCCACCCTTGAATGTGTGGATCTTTTGATATGCAGACACGAAAGCCTGTTGGGTAGCGTCATCGGCTGCATCCAGGTCGTTCAGCATGCGCAAAGCGACGTTATATACCAGTTGCTGATGCTTCAGTACTAACTGGTTAAAAGCATCCAGATCGTTTTCTTTTGCAGCTTGTATCAGAGTTTGTTCATCCATACTGCCAAAATTATATACCGTTCTCGCACTCCCTTGACATCCAGGTATGGAATTGTATAATCTGGGCAAGATCATCAGCCAGCCCGGTCATCCAAACCGGCGGCTCTTCGTGAGCCGGCTTCCTTCGCAGGGATACAACCATGTATCGTAAGAGGGACGGAGGCAACCGTTACCGCCCAAAGAGGTCGGTTATCACCGGCAAAAGCAGGTGGCACCACGAGCGCCCCCTCGTCCTGCAGGAAGAGGGGTTTTTCTATTAAACCAAGGAGAAACAGCATGATCGATATCAGACTTGTTCGTGAAGAACCACAAACCGTCAGAGAAGGGATGCTGAAACGTAATCTCGATCCTTCTGTGGTGGATGAACTGCTTACCATTGATGAACAGCGCCGCTTAACGCTGCAGAAGGTCGAAACCCTCAAAGCCGAACGCAATACTGTATCGCGCGAGATCGGCACAATTAAAGAAAAAAAGGAACGCGATGCAAAAATTGCAGCCATGAAGGTGGTTGCGGATTCCATTGCATCACTGGATGACACCATTCGTTCTATAGAAGAAAAACAGCAGCAGCTTATTATGACCATCCCCAACATTCCCCTGCTCCAGGTACCGGTTGGCAAGGACGAGAGTGAGAATGTTGTTTTGAAAACTGTAGGAGAAAAACCTACTTTCGATTTTGAACCCCAGCCCCATTGGGATCTGGGTGAAAAGTTAGGCATCCTCGATTTTGAGCGGGGTGTCAAGATTACCGGTTCGCGTTTTTATATATTGAGCGGATTAGGTGCTCGCTTGCAGCGCGCACTCATTGCTTTTATGCTCGACCTGCATATCCGCCAGGGCTATCTCGAAAAATACACCCCTTTTATGGTGAAAGGCGCCACCCTCTTCGCCGCCGGACAACTGCCTAAATTTGCCGATAACCTGTATAAGGATCACGAAGAGGACCTGTATATGGTGCCCACCGCTGAAGTACCCCTTACCGGCTTGCACATGGATGAGTTCATTGATGCGGAGAAATTACCACTGCGCTACACCGCCTACACCCCTTGTTTCCGTCGCGAGAAAATGAGCGCCGGACGGGATGTGCGCGGCATCAAACGCGGACATCAATTTGATAAAGTGGAAATGTACACTTACTGCAAACCAGAAAACTCCATGCAGGAATTTGACAAGATGGTAGCAGACGCTGAGGAAACCTGCAAACAATTAGGGCTTACTTACCGCGTCCTCCAGCTTTGCACAGGGGATATCAGTTTCAATGCCTGCATTGGTTACGATGTTGAAGTTTGGGCACCCGGCTGCCAGGAATGGCTGGAAGTCTCTTCTATTTCCAACGTTGGAAATTTTCAGGCTCGCCGCGCCAATATAAAATATAAGGATGAAGATGGACGAAAAGATTTCGTGCACACCTTAAACGGCTCCGGATTGGGTATGCCGCGTACCCTTATCGCTGTATTGGAAAATTACCAACAAGCGGATGGCAGCATTCGTATCCCTGAAGTGCTGTTGCCCTGGATGGGCGGCGCAACCGAGATTAAATAATTTGCG
>CAYLUJ010000015.1:0-15119 GCA_964386805.1 uncultured Pelolinea sp.
AGGCGATTAAATTGGCTGGTATTCCTTTACTTGCATCTAGAGAGATCGAGAAGGAATATATCGCTGCCATGCAAGAAGCCGTCCTTGATTTTGGACCGTATATGGTGCTGGCTGAAGGTTTTGCTTTGGCACACGCAAAACCGAGCGATTTGGTTCATACAGTCTGTATTTCGCTCATTACGCTGGAACCCCCAGTGAATTTTGGGAACGAGGATTTCGACCCGGTTGATATTCTCATTGCCTTTGGGACACCGGATTCTGAATCCCATATCGAGATGTTGCGTGAATTAGCCGGTCTGTTGAACAAACCTGAAACTTTCATGTTGATCAGGAATGCTAAAACTGAACAAGAGATCATTTCACTATTTTCGACATCCCTAAAAAAATTATGAAAGGAGGTATCGTTAAGGTTCTTTAGAAACTACAATGTAACTCATAAATTATTGGAGGCGTAAAAATGATTGATGCAAAAGGGTTAAAAATAATTATCGTCTGTACTTTCGGGGCTGGAAGCAGCCAACTATTAAAGGTAAATGTTGATTCCGCGATAGAAGAGTTGGGAGTCGAGAATGTAAATATATCAGTATGTGATAGCGGTAGTTATCGTGGAGAAAGGTGCGACGGTATTATTACAACCACCGCTCATGAAGAGATGGTAAAGGGACATCCTTACGCTAAAGCATATGTGGCTGTTACTGGTATATTCAATCAAGCCGATATCAAGAAGAAAGTAAGACAAATACTGGTAGCTTTAGGAGTGGAACTTCCTGAATAAATGCATTGATATGAACAGAAATAAATAAAGCCTCCAAGCTTTATTGGAAAAAACTTAATGGAGGATTACTAATGAAAGTACTAGATTTTATTGTTAATCAAGTTCTACGAGAACCCTCGATTTTCTTGAGCATCGTTGTTCTTTTGGGTATGGTTTTTCTCAAGAAAAAAGGGAGCGCTATTCTTGTCTCAACGTTAAAGACCATGGTTGGTGTACGTGTTCTGCAGATTGGTACCGGCTTGTTATCATCTTCTTCGAAGCCTATGTTGAGCATGCTTGTGGCACGTTTTGGCTTGCAAGGGCGTGTTGCAGACCCATGGTCGGGTGTTGCCGAAGGCCTTGAGCGGATGGCTGATGTTCCCCTGGCAGGACAAATTGGATTGATCTTGCTCCTCGCATGGCTGTTGCATCTGCTGTTTTCTCGCCTTACTCCTTTAAAAGTCGTATTCCTGACCGGACATACCGCTTTCACCGATACAGTCGTTATCACTTTCTCTGTATATGCAATCACCGGATGGAGTGACTGGCGCGCAATCGCTTTTGCTGTTGTCTTGCTGGCGATCTACTGGTGGTTGTTCCCTGCTCTGATGGCAAAACCACTAAAGAAACTGGTTGGCGATGATAACATCACTATCGGTCACAATATGGCTGCCTTTGGTTGGGTTGCCATGTTGATTGCAAAATGGACTGGCGATACCAAGAATGACACAGAAAAACTGGTACTTCCTGGCTGGTTGAATGTCATGAAAGACTCTGTGATTTCCTACAGTGTTATCATGGCTTTCCTGTACACATTGATTGGTGTTCTAGCAGGCCCCACCGCAGCAGCCGATTATACCGGCGGAATGAATTACATCTTGTTCTCATTCATGCAGGGTATCAATATCGCTGTTGGTGTTACCATTCTTTTGTTAGGTGTGCGCATGTTCCTGGCTGAACTGCTGCCAGCCTTCCAGGGTTTTGCGAAAGTTGTCGTTCCTGGAGCAATCCCGGCTGTTGATAATCCAGTTTTCTGGACTTATGCACCACAGGCAACCCTGCTTGGTTTGATCTTCACTGTGGTTGGAATGACAGTAGGTGTTTTACTTCAGATATTGCTTGGATCAACTTTCATTACCATCCCGAGCGTCATCCCGATTTTCTTCGGTGGCTGCACCCTGGGTGCTTTCGCCAGTAAATACGGTGGCATTCGTGGAACGATCATTGCAACATTTGTACTGGGTATCGTGCAGGTATTCGGTGCTGTCTGGTTCTCCCAGGTGGTTGGGTTCCAGGTTGCAGCGGGAGCTCACATAGACTTCTGCACGTTCTGGCCGGCTCTCTTCAGCGCTCTGAAACTCATTTTCTAATTCCGGCGTAAAGTTGTAAAAAAAGGAGAAGGGTAGGAAATATTTCTGCCCTTCTCCCGTGTTAAATTATTAGTATTGGAAAGGAAAGAACGATGGCAGTAATTAGAACAATTTTAGGGGATGTAGATGTAAAAGAAATGGGTTTTACCTTGGCGCATGAACATCTCATCACCCGACCCCCCAATTCAATCATTAAAGGTGACCCTGATTTATTAGTCGATGATGTAACCAAACCAGTGCAGGAATTGACCTTGTATAAAAATGCAGGCGGGAAGACATTTCTGGAAATGTCGCCTCGCCACTATGGAAGGAATGTTCCCGTAATGGTGGATGCCAGTAAAAAGACGGGAATTCATATTGTAGTTACCACCGGATATCTCAAGGGAGATTATTTTCCCCAAGAAGTACAGGAATGGACTGTTACCCAAATTGCTGATTACATGATTTCAGAAGTTGTAGAGGGGATGGATGGAACAGAACACAAAGCTGGTGTGATCAAAGGGGGGAGCAGTTATAATTTTATTTCCGACC
This sequence comes from uncultured Pelolinea sp., assembly GCA_964386805.1. Taxonomy (GTDB): domain Bacteria; phylum Chloroflexota; class Anaerolineae; order Anaerolineales; family Anaerolineaceae; genus UBA4781. Next base: position 2,656 of record CAYLUJ010000015.1, read on the forward strand.
TGGAAAAAAAAGTATTCAAAGCTGCTGTGATAGCCTCAAAAGAAACCGGAGCACCTGTTTCAACTCATACCGAGCAGGGGACAATGGGAGTGGAGCAGGTCGAATATGTTATAGCGCAGGGTCTCGATCCATCCCGTATGATCGTAGCGCATGTGGATATCAATCCTGATTATTATTTGCACCGCGAAATCCTGAACCTTGGTGCATATATTATTCATGATGGTCCAAGCAAAGTAAAATATGGTACAGACGCTCATATTATTGAAATTATGGCAAGACAGGTGCAAGATGGATTTGCCGACCGCATCATGCTTTCCTGCGATATGGGCAGACGGAAATACTGGACCAGTTATGGTGGTGGACCCGGGTTTACGTATATTCCGGAAAAATTTGTTCCCCGTTTATTGGATGAAGGGTTTGATCCGGAAATTGTGGAAATGTTCACAACACGGAATCCAGCAGAGGCTTTTGCAATAAGAAAATGAAGCCATACTGGCGGGTGCAGATGCGAGGGAAATGATGGATAGTTATGAAATTATGAAACGAAATATAACTTTTGACTACCCAGAGCGAGTTGGCCTGCGCTTTAATAGTCTGGGCATCAGTGATGTATTTCGCATTTTTGTCCAACCCCCTATCAACTGTCGCCCTGCAGCAATTCAATCAGTTCGGATGGATAAAAAAATTCACACTGCTGCAGGGCAAGCAGATGAATGGGGCTGCACCTGGGAATCTCTGGAAGAAGAGAACAGCGGGGATATGGGTCAGGTGCTTAATCCACCTATGAAAAGCCTGGATGACCTGAATACCTATCCCTTTCCCGATCCATACGACCCCCATCATTTTGATGGGCTGGAAGAAGCACTCTCCCTCTCGAACGATAAATTTGTGCAGCTGAACAGCCCTTTTTGCATGTTTGAGCGGATGCATTTTTTGTATGGGTTCAGCGAGACCCTGCGTGATCTGGCACTCGAACCTCAAAAAATGGGAGTTCTCATCGATAAAGTGATCGCTTACCAGGTTGGAATTGTGGAAATGGCTGGTAAACTGGGAAAAGGGCGCATTCACTGCTTCGACACCACAGATGATTGGGGCACACAAACAAACATGTTCATCAGCCCCAAGATGTGGCGGGAGCTCTTCAAAACACGCTATAAAAAATTGATCGACACTATTCATGCCAATGGAATGGTTATTCGTTTCCATACTGATGGTCGTATCAATGCAATCTTTTCAGATCTGATTGAGTTGGGCATAGATATTCTGAACATTCACCAACCATTGTTGCTCGGGATTGATGATGTTGCAGAAAAGCTCTCTGGGAAAATATGCCTTGAAGTATCTGCTGATGTTCAGCAAACCTTGCCATCTTGTGATGAACAAAGAATTAAAAGTGAAGTAAAAGAAATAATCCGAAAATGTTTTACTCCGCAAGGCGGATTGATTGGAGTGGAATACCGCTATGGGAAGGTGCTTGGGATTTCAGAGCAAGCGTTACGTTGGGAACTGGATGCTTTTCAACAGCATGGAAAAATTTAGTGTAGAGGTGAAAAATGATGAATGGTATGGATGTGCTCGAAAAAGAAGGACCTGAATATGAACGTCGCAGTCAACGCTTTCAAAGCTGGTATAAGAGTGTCTTTCAATGGCATCCTAATTTTATCTATACTCCAAATCAAACTGTCTATTGGACTGAAATAAAAAAACCTATATCCCAATGGAAGGTTGGGTTGGTCTCTTCCAGTGGTACCCATTTACGGTCCCAAAAGCCATTTGACATTATCAGCGATGATGGAGATTGGTCTTATCGGGAGATTCCGGTTGATACAGATCCGAAAGACTTGATGATTTCAGATGCGCATTATGACCACAGTGACGCTGATGCAGATGTAAACTGCATGTTTCCAATTGTGACTTTAAGAGAATTAGTACAAGATGGTGTAATCGGTTCGATCCCGTCAAAATTCTATAGCTTCATGGGATTTGTTCCTGTTCCTCAAGATCTCATTTCATACAGCGCACCTGAAGTGGCTCAAAAATTGGTGGATGAAAAAGTGGATATTGTTATTCTGACACCTGGTTGTGCGGTTTGCCACCAAACCCTGGGAATTATTCAAAATATCATTGAAGGAGCTGGGATTGCTACCATTATGACTACACTCAAACCTGAACTGACCGAACAGATCCATGTGCCCAGGGCAGCTTATTTGAAATATCCTTATGGTTACTCTGCTGGACCAGCCAATGATTTGGAAATGCAAAAAAGGATCATCAAAGATGTACTGAAACTGATTCCAGCTATAAAAGAACCAGGTACCATTGTAAAAATGCCTTATCGATGGCATGGACGCATTGAATAATAGTAGGAGAATCACATGGCTGTAGATAAAAGAACAGATCAGTTGATGGGACACGTGGAATCCATGCTTCAAATTATTGATGATATGAAGCGGGATATGCAGTCCAGAATTGATGGCGAGAATGCCAGTGGAAATCCCAATGAATCACATATAAACTTCTATCAATCCCAACAAAAACGCCTCATTAAATTAGCAGATATGTTGGAAGAAGAGATATTGGAAATATTAATAGGGATACGCAATATTTCAGGTCCCATAGAGTATTTCAAAGAATAAGGTGTTTGGCGTCCAGTTTTCTAGAAGCATGAGAAACACGCTGAATATATTACCAGGCAAAAAACATTGAAAGAATTAAGCTAGAAGGTGAATTGTCCATTATTTTTCAATTTTGTGACTGGAAAACAAGAGAAATTTCTGTACAATTCATTCTTATTTAAATTAGAAAAAGGATTCAATAAAAGAGACTGATTTATGAATACAGAGGCTATGGAAAAAATAAATATTTTCGAATGTGATCCGAAAGACATAACACGGTTAATATTAGTTAGGCATGGTCGAACCAGTGCCAATAAAGATGCGAAAATCGGGTCAGTAAAAGATTATCCGCTTGATGAGATTGGCATTGCCCAAGCTCAACGAGTAGCAAAACGATTGAAGGATTTCAATATCTCGGCTATCTACTCCAGCCCCATTTTACGAACGAAGCAAACTGCGCAAGCGATCGCCGATACTGTACAACTGACAATTGAATTTCGAACTGAACTTCAAGAATTCTTCTTTGGCTCAATCGCTGATCACACCATGGAAGAAATTAAGAAAGAAAACGAAGAAATCTATAATAAACTGATTGCTTGGATGAGCATGGGACAGGAACAAACCATGCCGCGCCCGGTCATCCCCGGCGCCGAAACCATGCAATATTTTGAAACGCGAATCAGACGATTCACTGATGAGATCCTGGAAAAACATCCGAGGCAGACGGTTTGTGCAGTAACGCATATGGGTTTGATCAAAGGATTTTTGGCTCTTTATTTTGGGGGAGGGTTGGATCAGCGCATGAATTTCAATGCGTTGAATACATCCATAACGGTGATCGATTTTTATAAGCAGGTACCTGTATTATCAGGTTTCAATGATATTTCCCATTTGGATATGTCACTTCCCTATGGTAGAGTGAATCTTTTATAAAAAACCGCTCGATCACTCGAGCGGTTTTTCTTAAGCGATACCAAGATATGTTTTTTGCACCATTTCGCTGCTGCGCAGGTCTTTTGAGGTGCCGCTTAAACTCACTATACCTGTTTGCAGAACATATCCACGATCTGCAATTGCTAGAGCTAATTTGGTGTTTTGTTCCACAAGAAGCACCGTAGTACCTTGAGCATTGATCTCTTTAACGTTCTCAAAAATGCTCTCCAGTAAAATGGGAGCTAATCCCATAGATGGTTCATCTAGTAGTAATAATTTTGGTTTAGCCATCAGAGCACGTGCAATTGCCAACATTTGTTGTTCTCCCCCTGAAAGCGTTCCGGCAGATTGCTTAGAACGTTCTTTTAATCTTGGAAAAAGTGTAAAGACATTTTCGATATCCAACCGGATTGCATTTTTATCTTTACGAGTAAACGCGCCCATCTCCAGATTTTCTAGTGTGGTTAATTTTGAAAAAACATGTCTGCCTTCGGGAACCATGGAAATGCCCTTCTCGACAATATGATGGGGTTCCGAAAAAGTAATGTCTTCATCACTAAAGATGATAGATCCCTCCTGCGGATGTAAAAGACCCGTAACAGATTTCAACGTGGTGGTTTTGCCTGCTCCGTTTGATCCGATCAAACAGACAATTTCGCCTTGATTCACCTCGAAAGTTACCCCCTTGAGAGCGCATATATTTCCATAGTAGGTTTTAATATTTTTCACTTGAAGTAAAGGTGTCATGGGTATTATCTTTTCCTATTGATACAGATCATTTTTCTTACCAATGTAGGCTTCAATGACAGTGGGATCGTTTTGGATTTCCGCCGGTTTGCCCTCGGCAATTTTTGATCCAAAATCAAGCACGATGATTTTCTCACTGATCTGCATTACCATTTTGATGTCATGTTCGATCAAGACGATGGTGATATTCAATTCATCCCGCAAGCGCCGGATGAGTTTGATCATTTCCTGTGTTTCTGATGGATTCATCCCGGCAGTTGGTTCGTCAAGCAGCAAGACCTTGGGATTATTGGCAATTGCTCTGGCAATTTCCAATTTTCTTTGTGCGCCATAAGAGAGATTGCAGGCTAATTGATCTCCCCATCCAATTAGACCGACGAAATTCAAAATTCTTTTGGCCTTTTCAATGGATTCTTTTTCTTCAGTATGATACCGTTTGGAAGAGATCAAAGCATCGCCAAAAGAACTATGCAAACGGATATGCTCACCAGCTAAAATATTTTCCAGGGCTGTGAGGCTTTTAAAAAGGCGAATATTTTGGTACGTTCGCGAAATACCTTCCTCGGCAATTCTGTGTGGTGGAAGACCGGTGATTTCCTTTTTCAGAAATAGAATATTTCCGTATTCCGGTTTATAGTAACCGGTGATGCAGTTAAAGAAAGTGGTCTTGCCGGCTCCATTTGGACCAATGACGCTAGAGATGGATGATTGTTGGATTTCAACATCCAGATTATGGATGGCTTCAAGACCGCCAAACCGTTTGGTTACATTGGAAGAAGATATGATATTCATGATTGCACCTCTTTTTCATTATCCGGTGAATTGGAAGAACTTCCCTCAAATTGTGGGGCTTTTCGAGGAAGGAAACCCTGTGGTCGTAGGATCATCATGATGATCAAAAGCAGACCAAAGATGATCATTCGATAATCTGAAAAACCGCGCAAAATATCAGGTAATGCAATTAATGCTATTGCACCGAGAATGACGCCAAAGTGGTTTCCTAGTCCCCCCAGAATGATTACACATAAAATATTGATCGATACACTCATATTGAAATTATCAGGGAAAATAGAACCTTGCCAAGATGCAAATATTGCACCTCCCAGTCCACCAATGAACGCTCCAATGGCAAAAGCTAGCAATTTATACTTTGATGTGTCAATCCCTGACATCTGCGCAACATCTTCATCTTCGCGCATAGCTAACCAGGCACGCCCCGTTCTGGAATGAATAACTCGATTCAAAAGGAAAAGTAAGATAGCAACCAGAGCAAAGATAAAGTAGTAGAAATAAGTACTATCACTAAAATTGACCCCTAAAATTATGGGTTTATCAATTTGCATAATACCTTGTGACCCATTGGTGATATCTGAAAGGTTCATCAGTAACATACGTATAATCTCTCCAAAACCAAGGGTGACGATGCCAAGATAATCTCCACGTAGTTTAAGAACTGGAATGCAGATCAAAGCACCAATAATTGCGGCAAATGCCCCTGCGATCAAAATGACCGCCAGAAAAGGTAGATGAAGGTTGAAATGTGGAGATGCTAAAAATGCACAAGTATAAGCACCAATAGCATAGAATGCAGCGAAACCAAGATCGAACATACCGGCTAATCCAACGTGCACTAGTAATCCCAGTCCCAAGATAATGTACAAGCCGGCATATCCAATGATGCGAATCCACAGATTTTGTTGTGGAAAACTGAACAGGGGAATAGAAAGAATGACCACGGAAATTAAAGCAGGAAGAACTGTTCGAAGGAACTTCTGATCAAGTTTGGTGAAGAGCGTTTCTTTATTTTTCATCATTTCACCTGACCTTATAGTTTATTCTTTCCACCGCTGCCGCCTAAAATGCCGGTGGGTTTAACGATCAACATGACAATTAGAATTGCAAATGCTACGATATCTTTATAAATTGCAGGCAGAAATTGGACGCTGATCACTTCTGCTAATCCCAGTAAATACCCTCCCAGCATGGCTCCTGGGATATTTCCGATTCCTCCTACTACAGCTGCTGTAAATGCTTTGATGCCAGGCGTAAAACCCATGGTGGGACGAATTTGTAGATAAAAAATTCCCATCATTACACCCGCAATGCCTGCCAGAGCTGACCCAATGAAAAAGGTATTGGAAATGATCTTATTTACATTGATCCCCATTAAAGCTGCGGTTTCCTTATCTTCAGAGACAGCGCGCATGGCTTTGCCAAGTTTTGTTAATCGAACGAGCATGTAAAGTAGGATCATAAAAACAATTGCGACCGCCATGATCAAAATACGACTGTACGAAACTGAAATCTCACCAATTTTGATACCATCAGTCCCAAGAATACCAGGATATGTTTTAACCATGGCTCCACCAAATGTTTGAGTAACATTGGTGATCGCATTTTTCCAGCTTTCAGGAAATAGATTTTTCTCACCAAAATGAATTGACGCAATTAAAGAACCAAATCTGGGTATCAAACGTACAAATTCTTGCAGAAAAAAAGACGTGCCGATCGCGCTGATTAGCGTTGCTAGCCGACTGGCTTTTCGGAGTGGGCGATAAGCAAATCTCTCAACCGTAATCCCAGTTAGTGCAGCGCCGAGTGCCCCGGCTAAAAATGTAAAAATAATTGCTAAAGCAGGATTGCTTTCGGTAAAACCGATTTTTGATAATTGCGTAATGGTAAAACACCCAAAATATGCACCAACCATAAAAATATCGCCGTGGGCAAAATTGATCATGGATAGTACACCATACACCATTGTATAGCCCAACGCGATGAGCGCATAGAAACTACCCACGGTCAATCCATTGATGAGCTGTTCGATTAGCTTTTGCATAAGGCACCTTCCGGAAAGAGATGGAAAGGGGGGATTGCTCCCCCCCTTCAAGGTTTATTGACCGAAGTCGTAGACTTTTACAGGAACTAGCTCGTCACCTTGTGCTTGGAATACGGTGATAGAGACGACTTTTAAATCGCCGTTTTCATCGAATTCCAAATGACCGGTGATGCCATCATAGGGTGTTGCACGAATCATGTCGGCAAGGGCTTTCTTGGGGATGACCAAGTTTCCATCAGCATCTACCGAAGCGACAGCTTTCGCTGCATTCAGGATAATCATGGCGGCATCGTATGATCCCGGGCCATAAGCAATCGGATCGCCAAATTGCTCAGTGAATTTTGCCAGGAATTCATCATACCCTGTTGCACCACCAACTGCACCGAAGGTCATATAAGCGCCTTCAGCCGCTCCACCAGAAGCTTGTACAAAGGAAGGAATCGATTTGATGCCATCAGGTCCAAAGAAAACACCTTCGAATCCAGCTGCACGCAATTGATTTACGAGCAAGGCACCTTCGGCATCCATGCCACCCCAGTAGATGGCGGCTGGATCAGCTTCCAGGATAGTGGAAATGACTGCGGAGAAATCTTGATCGCCACGAGTGATCCCCTCGATTCCGGTTACAGTCCCACCGGCAGCTTCAAATTTTGATTGAACTGCTTCTCCAATACCCTGACCATAAATACTCTGATCATGAACAATCCCCAGGGTGGTGATACCGAGTTCATTGAAAAGATAGTCCACAGTAACTTTGGCTTGCAGATCATCGTTCGCAACGATACGAAAAACGTTTTGATAACCTGCTGCAGTCACTGGAATGGCGGTGGATGACGGTGTGATCATGAGAATATGATTTTCAGCATAGATATCCATGGCTGGAATTGCAGTTCCAGAGCACATAGGACCAACAACGCCCACCAGGTAGGGGTTGGCAGAAAATTGCTCTGCAACGGTTACACCAGGAGCACCTTCGCATTGGTCATCGCCGCCTTCAGCTACAACCTCCCAACCATTCAGGTCACCAAAAGTCTGAATGGCAACGGTAGCACCATTGAGCATATCTTGTCCGTAGGCAGCATAACCGGCGGAAAGTGCTGAGGACAGACCAAGCACAACTTTTTCTCCGGCAGGGACTGTTATATAGCCCCATTCGTCTTCTGCGACAGTCTCCGCTGCTTCTGTTGTAGTAGCTTCTTCAGCAGGGGCTGCGCCACCGCAAGCTGCAAACAGCAGCATTGCAATGGTTAATAAAGAAACAAAAATAAAACGTTTAGACATAATTCTCCTCCAAAAGGCATTAGTGTTTTGATTAATAGGTTCAAGGGCAGGTTCTTTTTTCGTGGCGCATCACCTCCTTTGTGATGGTGAATTCGATAATTCCAGGGTTAAAAATAAGTCCTTTCACAGCATCAGGCTTGCAACGAGGGTGGAAAAGATGCTGGATTTAAGGACGCCTGTAATTAATTGGCGCGATTATCCCACAAATAAGGATAAATGTCAACTATTTTATATGAGGAATGTCATATTTGTATGACAACCAAAAGAAAGATTTTCGATTTGATCACGATTTGGATTGAATTAGAGATTGAAAATACCGGGTAGTATTCTCTGATGGTTCCAGGCCGTATTCCTTAGCTAACTGTTGTTTGCACTGCTCAAACACACGGATGATCGCTGCAGTATTTCCCAGCCCATAATAGATATTCATGGCATTGCAATACGCTTCTTCATTGGAGGGATCATTCTGCAGAATCAACTTATTTATATCTAAAGATTTTTCCACGTTTTTTTGTTTCATGTAAAAAGTATATAATCTTTGAAGCGTATTCATATATATTTCAAAATAACGCTGCCTTTCTGCGCCGAACCAGGTTGCATCAACATCTGATAAAAATGGACCTTTATACAACTCAATAGCTGCTTCAAATAATCGGATCGCTTTTTGAAGATCCTTTTCACTCTCAGCCTGGGCGATATATTGTTCAAATGAAAGTACATCATATTCAAAATCGAGAGCATTGTTAAAACGATAATAATTATCATTGAAGATAACAGCATTGGAACCAATGGCTCTGCGCATGCGATAAATTGCATTCTTGAACCTTCTTTTTAACTCCTCCATGGATGAATCAGGCCACAGAATAAGCCCAACCTCTTCTTTTGTCATACCTTCCGGATTGGAAAGGAAGAGGAAAAAAAGGTCGCGGGATGTTTGTGTCATCCAATCTGAAGTGGAGAGGAGTCTATTATTAAGATAAACCTCCGTTTTCCCAAAACCGCGGATGATTAATTTCGGAGCGGCAAAGGGGACAACAGAAGCATGTTTTCGAATCCTGCGGCGAACATTCTGTATTTTTTTCTGATAAGCCGTATTTTGATCGAGAATGATTTCAATATATTCGGCAATTCCCGCTTGCCCTGAAATGGTTTTTAAATCATTTCGGAGGTCAAAGCAGATAGAGAGGATCTGTGTATTGGAAAATGATTGGGTGAAGTTCTTTACGATTTCATGGAAAATTTCAGTAGACTCCTTCAATCGTTTGGATTTCCCCAAAACTACTGCAAGGTATAACTCAATGGTAAAAAGTGTGTCTGCCTGCCCCACATTTTTAAAGAAATCACGTGACTCGGAAAGCATTGTTACAGCAGTCGCCAGGTCCCCGAAATAATAGGTAAGAATGGCTTTTTCAACTTTACATTGCTCCGCTTCCAGTTGAGAACTTGATCTTTTTGCTTGGTTAAAAGCCATTTCAAGCAGGGTATTGGCTTGTTTAAACTGCTTTTGCAGAATCTTTATTCTTGTTTCCGCTAAACGGAGATACAGAACAAGGTATTGATCTTCAATATTCTGTGCAATTTTCATTGCATCAGAATATGCTTCGAGGGATTCATGGTAGGCGTCTAAATTTCGATAGAGATCACCAATACTAGCAAGCGAAAACCCTTCCATACGGAGATTTCCGCTCATTTTGGCATAATCCATTGCTTTTTCAAGGTTTATGAAGCTATTTTCAAAATCACCTTTGGCATGCTGCAGAACGCCTAGGTTGTTGTATAGATTCGATTGCCAGATGGAATCACCAATTTGCTTCCAAAATTGAAGGGATTGATTGTAAGCTTTCTCTGCCTCCTCGAAATTTCCGAGTGTCTCGTAAATTATCCCAAGTTCAGCCTGAATTCTTGCACTATCTTCCTGCGAATTCAACACCTGACATAAATTTAACGATTTTTGCATCCAGGTTAACGCATCATTCAGAATTCCCTGTTGATAGTAATTCATTCCTATCGCCCGCATAGCTTCAGCCTTAACAGGATTTCTTTTTTTCATTGCATTGCAGAGTTGGAGCGCATATTGTGCATCAGTCAGGGATTCTTTATATTTTCCAAGCAGTCGAAGAGTGGTTGAACGCCGGACAAGATTTTCAGCTATTAAAATTTTATCTATTTCATTTTGTTGTTGAAGATCAATAGCCGAATTTAGTAATTCTAAACCTGCTGGTAGATTTCCTTTGTTTACTTCAATGCTAGCCTTAATAGAAAGCAGCTTTGGATTTGAACGTAGTTTCTCCTCGGGGATGTTGGCAAGCCAATTCTCCAGACGTTTAATCTTACCCCTTGAAATAAAAGAAGAACTGATTGTCTCAATGAGATTAATAATGGTATCGATATCACCCAATTTTGAATATATGATAAATACACGTTCCCAATCTTGAGAATTGGTATGAAATTCCGCTAATTTTTGAAGGATGGCGCGGGTTTCTTTTGGATACAATGTCTCCATCCGGTGCTGCAAGAAATCACGAAACAAGTGATGGTATCTTAACCAGAACCCTTCATCACCAATGCGTACGACGAAAAGATTATTGAATACAATATCTTCCATCAGAGTTTGCCAGTTGTATTCAACATTCAATGCCTGCCCGATGATTTGATAGCACATGTCAGGATTAAATTCTTCCAATAATGATGACCATAGTAGAAATTGCTGAATTTCTATACTTTGCTGATCCAATACTTGTTGGGCAAGGTATTCATACAGCCCAATACCCGAAGTGCGGCTAATTTTAGTATGATCTCCAATTCCCTTACTGCCTACCTGGGCAGTTAGTAATAGACCCGTTATCCAACCCTCGCTTTGGCGGGCATACGACTCAGCTTCGTCTGTACTTATCTCGATATTATGATTTTTCTCAAATAATTTTTTGATTTCGTCGGGTTGAAAAATTAATTCTTCCAAACTCAGCCCACCAACCTGTGAGCGTGCCACTAAAAGCGGTAGATCTGGTAGAGTCAATAAAGTGCGCGAAGTGACCACCAGGTGAAAATTTTCACTGACCTTCTGGAGAAAACGGCTTAAAAAATCATCAATTTCTTTTCCTTGATTAACAAGGTGATAATCATCCAGTACCAAAATAAAATGCTCGGTAATATTCTCAAAAATATCATTTGTGATAGTAGTTACCAAGAAATCGACGTCCAATTGATCTTCACTCAGGGATTGCATCATGACATTGGAATGAATCCCAAAGGTAGGAAAACGCTGCTGGATGGCAGAGATGAAATAAGTCAGAAATCGTATAAGGTTTTGATCGAGCGGATCCAACGCCAACCAGGCAACTGGCCAATCATAGGATGCGGCATAGTCAATCATCAGCGAAGTTTTTCCATATCCTGCGGGTGCTGCGATGATGATGAGTTTGAAATCCAACAGATCATCAAGCAGAGCCAATAATCTTGGGCGCGATAATAGCTCTTTCCTTCGTTGAGGAACGATGATTTTGGTCTGTGAAATCGGTGAAAACCATGCCATGTGTGTATTTATTGTATCAGTGAGCAAAAATGTAGAACATAGGACAATTGTTGCAATTAACCATTTTAAGCACTCACTTTTTAATCCCGCTTATTATTTTAATGCGAGTAACCTAAAAATACCGATGCTATGCAGCTTTCTTAATTGTCTAACAGGTTAATGAAGCGAATTGAGTATAATTGGTTGGAGGGAAAAATCTTATAAGTTGAAATGATAAGCGAATGATTGTTCTTCATGTTTTTGGAGCGCGTCCTCAATTTGTGAAAGTGGCCATGCTCGCAAAGTCCTGGCAAGGGAATTGCGAACAATATTTCTTACATACCGGACAGCATTATGATGTTGATCTATCAGAGGCTTTGATTGCAGATTTAGGCATGCCAGCACCTGATCTGAATTTGGGAATCGGAAGTGCATTACCTGCCTTGCAGACTGCCCAGATGATGATTGGGATTGAAAGTTATATTCAAGAAAAAAAACCCGATTGTGTCTTTGTTTATGGGGATACCAACAGCACATTGGC
>CAYLUJ010000015.1:15129-31858 GCA_964386805.1 uncultured Pelolinea sp.
TTTGGTGGCTTCAAAAATGGAAGCCAAACTGGTTCATATCGAGGCTGGCTTACGTTCCTTCAATCATGCCATGCCGGAGGAAATAAATAGGGTGGTCACAGACCATTTATCGGATTATCTTTTTTGTCCGACAAAAACTGCACAGACGAATCTTGAAAAGGAAGGAATCAAAAAAAAGGTTTTCGTCAGCGGCGATGTAATGGCTGATGCATTGGAATATTATCGGAAGAGGATCATTCAAGAAGAAATTGTCTTAAAGAAATATGATCTCAGGAAAAAAGATTTCATATTGCTTACCCTCCACCGCCCTGTGAATGTAGATTCACAAGAAAATCTGACAGAAATTATTATTGCATTGAAAGAAATACAACAAAAAATTGTATTTCCCATTCATCCACGCACAAAAAAAATGTTAAACTCCTATCAGATCCAGTTGCCTGTTAATGTAAGGACAGTTTCACCACTTGAATACACAGAAATGCTCGTTCTGGAGCAAGCAGCGAATTGCATTATGACCGATTCGGGTGGAATTCAGAAAGAAGCATATTTAATGGGAACTCCCTGCATTACTCTGCGTGAAGAAACAGAATGGGTAGAAACTGTAAAGACTGGCTGGAATATCCTGGTCGGAGCTGACCGAGATCGAATCATTTCTACATATCGAAACTTTCATCCGACCGGTAAACGACCACAGTTATTTGGCAATTATCATGCCGCAGAAAAAATAGTTGAAAAAACTCTGGAATGGATGAACAGTAATGAATAAACCAATGAATTACTTTGTGCATGCAAGTGCTCTTGTTGAAGAGGGTGCCCAAATTGGGGAGGGAACAAAAATATGGCATGACTGTCAGGTGAGGAGCGACGCAAGCATCGGCAAAAATTGCATCCTTGGAAAAGGTGTTTTCATCGATAGCGGTGTCGTGATTGGAGATTCTGTAAAAATTCAAAATTATGTATCCATTTACCATGGGGTAACTGTTGGAAATGGTGTCTTTGTTGGTCCGCATGTTTGTTTTACCAATGATCTTTTCCCACGTGCCATTAATAAAGATGGATCACCAAAGCTTGGTGATGATTGGATTGTATCTGAAACACATATTGCGGATGGTGCATCACTGGGAGCAAATTCGACCATTCGATGTGGAATCAATATTGGAGAGTGGGCAATGGTAGGAGCCGGGAGTGTTGTAACCAAAGATGTTGCCCCTCAAAACCTGGTTTTTGGCAATCCGGCTCGCTTTCAAGGATATGTTTGTAAATGTGGTGTAAAACTGAAAATATCCAATACAAATGAAGAGGGCACAGATTATTATTGTCCAACTTGTCATGAAAATTATCATTTTATTAGATAGGAAGGCATTTGATGAATATACCAATCGCAAAACCGATAATTGGAAATGAAGAAAAACAGGCTGTCCTGGAGGTGCTGGATTCCGGCATTTTAGCGCAGGGTCCACGGGTTGAAGCCTTTGAAAATGCATTCGCAGAATATTGCGGAGTTCAATATGCCATTGCAGTATCTTCAGGTACCACTGCTTTACATATCGCCATGCTGGCACACGAAATTGGAGAGGGAGATGAGGTTATCACTACTCCATTTTCATTTATCGCAACCGCCAACTGTCTTCTTTATGTTGGTGCCAAACCTGTTTTTGTGGATATTGATCCGATCACCTATACCATTGATCCTGCTCTCATTGAACATGCAATAACTCCCCACACTCGTGCAATTCTGCCAGTTCATTTATATGGTCAATGCGGCAATATGGATGCAATTATGGAAATTGCCAGAAAACATGGATTGATTGTTATTGAAGATGCCTGCCAGAGTCATGGTGCAACATATAAAGGAAAGAAAGCAGGTTCGTTTGGCACGGGTACTTTTTCATTTTACCCAACTAAGAATATGACCTGCGGCGAGGGGGGAATGATCACCACCAATGATGCAACGATTGCTGATCGTTGCCGGGTAATTCGAAATCATGGAATGCGCCGTCGCTACTATCATGATGAACTTGGTTTCAATTTCCGTATGACCGATATCAGCGCAGCCATTGGTTTGGAGCAGCTTCATAAATTAGATGGTTTTAATTCTATACGGCGAGAAAATGCCAGCTTTTATTCTAAGCATCTCCAAGGAGTAACTGTTCCGGTCGAAGCACCTGACTGCAGCCACGTTTATCATCAATATACGATTCGAGTTGGGAATGGGCTAAGGGATGCTTTAAGAGAATACTTAAAGGAAAAAGGCATCGGCACTGAGGTATATTATCCCGTTCCGATTCATAAACAGGTATTTCTTCAGAAATTAATTCCAGATCTGCCGATTTTACCTCAAAGTGAATTGGCAGCGGGTGAAGTTGTTTCCATACCGGTACACCCTTCCGTAAGTCAAGACGATAGAAAAACAATCGTGGAAGCCATAAATTCTTTCATGGAGGCGCACGGTGCTTAAGGCAGCTGTAATTGGGGCCGGATCGATGGGGACGAATCATGCTCGCATTTATGCTGACATGGATGGGGTTAAGCTGATAGCAGCAGCCGATCTCGATCAGAATCATCGCGCGAACCTTGGAGAAAGATTCACTGTCACGGTTTATTCTGATTATCATGAGTTATTGGCAAAGGAAAAACCCGATATTGTCTCTATCGCTGTACCAACTGCCGACCACGCTGCTGTAGCATTGGACTGTTTGCAAGCCGGTGTGCATGTTTTAGTTGAAAAACCGATTGCATCCTCATTAGAAGAAGCACGAAAAATAATTTCCACAGCAGAGAATTTGAAATTGAAATTAATGGTTGGACACATTGTGCGCTTCAACCCGGCTGTGCGTGAATTAAAGAAACATCTGGAAGCTGGTGAGTTGGGTCGTATTTTCCAAATTGTCTGTCATCGAGAGGGACCCTTCCCCACCCGAATTCGCGATGTGGGTGTGGTGGTGGACCTGGCTCCGCATGATATTGATATCATGCGTTATCTATCACAATCAGAACCCATGCGCGTGTATGCTGAAACGGAAAAACGTATTCATACTGATCATGAAGATCTACTTCTGGCGACCCTGCGTTTTAAGAATGGAATAACCTCTGCGCTCAATATTAATTGGCTGACCCCCACAAAAATTCGTGAAATTAATGTCTTGGGGGAAAAAGGGATGTTCCAAATTAACGATCTTACACAGGATTTATATTTTTATGAAAATTCTCTGGCTGTGAATGGAATTTGGGATTCACTAAAAACGATTCAGGGAGTCAATCCCGGGAAGATGGTGCGCTTTGCTTTTGATCGGAAAGAACCCCTGCAAATGGAACTGACAGCTTTTGTAGAGGCAGTGCGCGACAACTTACCCGTACCTGTAACTGGAGAAGATGGATTTGAAGCCCTGCGAATTGCACTAGCTTTGGTACAATCGGGGTTAACCCACCAAGTGATCGAGTTGTGAAATGAATTTAATCGAATTATCCGAGAAGATTTCCAATCAAAAAGCAAAAATAGCAGTGATCGGATTGGGGTATGTTGGTTTGCCGCTAGCAGCCAGTCTGGCTGATGTTGGGTTCATGGTTTTAGGTCTGGATAAAAAACAGGACCGGATTAATATCATAAAAAACGGGGGAAATCCAATCGGTGGAAAAGAACCTGGCTTGGATGAACTCTTGAAGAAAAATATTTCCATGGGGCGACTGCGGGTAACTTCTGATTATCAAGACCTAAAAGATCGCGATGTGCTTTTTGTAAATGTGGAAACCCCTGTAGAAGATGATCACAATCCAAGTTATCAAGCATTGCGATCAGTCTTACTTTCTTTGGGACCGGTTTTGAAAAAAGGGGCATTGGTCATCATCGAATCCACCATATCACCCGGTACGATGAAAAATATTGTCTTGCCAGAGCTGGAGGAGAGCACAGGTGGAACGCTCAATCAAGATTTCTATCTGGGTAACTGTCCTGAACGAGTCATGCCGGGTAAACTGCTGGCAAATATTCGTACGATGCAGCGCGTCATTGGTGGCGCAGATGAACAAACTGCACAAACAATGGCAAAGTTATACAGACAATTCGTAAATGCAGATATTGATCTAACCGATTGGATAACTGCCGAACTCGTAAAAACAGTCGAAAATGCTTACCGTGATGTACAAATTGCGTTTGCAAATGAAGTTGCAGTGCTGTGTGAGGAATTGGGCGCAGATGTTTGGAAAGTACGCGAATTGGTCAACAAGACACCGTTTCGGAATATTCACAAACCTGGGGCTGGGGTCGGAGGACATTGCATTCCAAAAGACCCGTGGTTATTGGCAAGCAGTCTGAATGAAAATAAAAAACTTGCCCTAATACCCGCGGCACGAGCAATCAATGATAATATGCCTGCGCATATGTTCACCTTGTTGGAAAAAGGTTTAAATAAATTCGGAATAGGAATAAAAGATTCGCAAGTGTTGATTCTTGGATACGCCTATCTTGAAAATAGCGATGATGATCGCAATTCACCATCTGCACAATTGGTAAACATACTGGAACAAAAAGGTATCTCTTTTGTCATTCAGGATCCCTTTATAAATATGTATCAAGGTGATATCTATAACATGGCAAAAGGTTGTGATGCTCTGGTTTTGATGACTGCCCATGATCTGTATCGTGATCTGGACTTGAAGCGACTGAAAGAGGTGATGAAAACACCCCTGATAATTGATGGACGGAATGTGTTTGCGGATTTCCATGATCTGAATGGCTTTGAATTAATCCGGCTTGGTAAAGGATGAATCTGTGATTTGGGCATTTATTCCTGCTTTTAATGAAGAGACCGCGCTTCTGACTTTATTGGAAAAGATAAAAAAGGGCCTGGAAGGGCATGATTATCAAATTGTGGTTGTGGATGATGGAAGTTTTGATAAAACGCCCTTACTGTTGGAAGCGGCAGCCAAAAAATATCCTCTGAAGGTTATTACCCATCCGATTAACCGCGGATTGGGAGAAACCGAACGGGATGGGTTTGAGTATATTGCTGCCCACAGCGGCCGTGGTGATGTCATTGTGCGAGTCGAAGGCGATAATACACATGAACCGATTTACATACTAAAGCTAATAAACCGTCTGGAAGAAGGGTTTGATGTGGTCAATACCTCGCGTTTCCAACCCGGTGGTGGGCAAATGGGGCTCGATTTCTATCGTAGTTTTATCAGCCGGTGTGCAAATTATTTCATGCAGATCATGTTCAATATCAAAGGTGTGCGTGATTATTCGTGCGGCTTTCGCGCGTACCGTGCTGGCGTCATCCAGGATGCAATTGCTATTTTTGGCAACAACTTCATCCAATTAAAAGGGGTCGGCTTCACATCCACATTAGAGATTCTTGTGAAGTTAAAAATAATGGGATGCTCTTTCTCCGAAGTTCCTTTTGTACTGCGTTATGACCAAAAACAGGGGAAAAGCAAAATGGTTGGGAGCGTAACAATGGTGGGATATTTATTACTAGCTCTGTTTTATAATTGGCCTTTTGGCGGTTGGAAACATAGTTATCGCGGATTGGCAGCACTATACAAAGAAGATGTTAAAAAGGCTGCGGCGCGTTATGGGTTGAACAAGAAATCTGCGAACTTCCTAACAAAGATCAATTCCTAGGAGGAAATGATGTGCGGTATTTGCGGTATCCTGCATTTTGACCCAAATCAATTGGTTGACGCTGAAAAATTAACAGCCATGTCAAAAACGTTGATCCATCGTGGACCGGATGATTTTGGGACCTATATTGCAGGACCGGTTGGTTTGGCACATCGAAGGTTGAGTATTTTGGATCTTTCTGCGGCGGGTCACCAACCCATGAGTTCAACGGATGGACGGTTCCGGATTGTTTTTAATGGGGAGATCTACAACTATGTTGAACTCAAACGTTATCTTATAGCGAAAGGGCATTCATTCTATTCGCGATCGGATACCGAAGTGCTGCTCAATCTTTTTATTGAAGAAGGGAAAGAATGTCTGAATAAATTGAATGGCATGTTTGCCTTCGCGATCTGGGATTCAGTCGAAAAGAAATTGTTTGTAGCCCGCGACCGTTTGGGCATTAAGCCGTTGTATTGGTATCGTGACGAGAACACTTTCCTTTTTGCATCAGAGATAAAAGCTTTTTTTCGTTTCCCAAACCTTAAGGCTGCAGTCAATGTGGATGGTTTGCAGGATTATCTTTCATTTCAATTCTGTCTTGGTGAAAAGACCATGTTTGAAAATATATATAAAGTTTCGCCGGGATGGTGGATGGAAATTGCACAAAACGGACAATTGCAAACAGCTTGCTATTGGGATTTGAATTTTCAAGTTGATGCCACTCATTCAGAGGAGTATTTCAAACAAACTTTAAGTGACTTGTTGCAGGACTCGATCAGTTTACGACTTCGATCAGATGTACCCTTAGGATCACATTTAAGTGGCGGGTTGGATTCATCGGTTGTTGCATCACTTGCTGCCAACAACCTGCAGCAGCCGATTCATACTTTCAGTGGTGGTTTTAAAGAAGGAAGCCTTTTTGATGAAACCAGATATGCGCGCATTGTTGCAGAACATAACCACACCATGCATCACGAGACATTTCCAAGTGCGCAAGATTTTGTTGAGTTGTTACCATCGATTATCTACCACATGGATGAACCGGCTGCCGGACCTGGAATTTTCCCACAGTTGATGGTTGCAAAAATGGCAAGTGAACATGTAAAGGTCGTTCTGGGTGGTCAAGGTGGAGACGAGTTGTTTGCCGGATACGCACGTTATCTCATCGCATATTTGGAAGAATGTATTCGTGGGGGTATTGAAAGTACTCAAGAAGATCCAAGTTATATTGTGAACTTTCAGACGATTCTACCCAATCTACCTCAGTTGCAGGGTTACCAATCGCTCATGCGCCATTTTTGGAAAGATGGATTGTTTGGATCGCAGGAAGAGCGTTATTTTCGATTAATTGATAGGGGTGATAGCATCCGCTCATTTTTTAATACTGATTTCATCCAGCAGAGCCATTACTCTTCGTATGAAGAATATCGGCGGATTTTTACTACCAATGCGCCAGCTTCGTATATTAACCGGATGACTCGTTTTGATATTAAAACTCTCCTGCCAGCCTTACTGCATGTGGAAGACCGAACAAGTATGATGGTTTCCATTGAATCGCGCGTTCCGCTTCTTGACTACCGGATCGTCGAGCTTTCTGCCGCAATGCCGCCCCGTTTCAAGTATGGGGGAGGACAATCAAAACATATACTACGTGAAGCGAGTAGTGCATTTGTTCCAAAAGAAATTTTAGAACGACAAGACAAAATGGGATTTCCTGTTCCACTGGATATATGGTATCGCAAAGACCCTGTGCGCTCATTTGTGCGTGAAACATTATTGAGTTCAACGGCAACCAGGCGAGGTTGGTTCGATATTAACGCTATAAAGGGCATATTGGATCAAGAATTGCCGTTCGGTCGTACGATATGGGGATTACTGTGTATGGAATTGTGGGCAAAATCCTTTTTAGATTGATTCACGCCATAGAAAACTAAGCGCTAGCAGCGATTAAATTCCTAATTGGTCGAGCATATTCTTCAATACATCCGCTGATTGAATAAGCGCTTTTTCTTCTGATTGAGACAGTGGCAATTCAAGAATTTGGTTTATTCCATGTTCGCCAATAACCGCAGGCAAACTGAGATAGATATCATGGATACCATAATAACCCGGGACTAGGTTTGAAACCGATAGAACAGAATTCTGGTTCCGTAGAATACTTTCCACAATGCGTGCCAGACCTGCTGCCACAGCGTAAAAAGTCGCTCCTTTGCGCTGAATGATTTCATACGCCGCGTTGCAAACTTGTTTGGTGAATTCTTCCCGCTGTGAAGAGGAAATCTCACAACCGATAAACTGACAATATGCATCCAATGGCATACCTGCAATGTTGGCTGATGACCAAACCGCCACCTCTGAATCGCCATGTTCCCCGATGACGAATGCGTGAATATTGCGTGCATCCAGTGAAAAATATTGACCGAGCAGCCAGCGGAAACGTGATGTATCCAGGACAGTACCCGATCCGATGACACGTGCTGCAGGTAAGCCGGAAATTTTATGGGTGGCATAGCTGAGAATATCAACCGGGTTTGTAGCGACCAGAAGGATGGCTTCACGGGTATATTGAACAATTTGCGGAACAATGTGTTTGAAAATGTCAATATTTCGTTTTAACAAATCCAACCGGGTTTCTCCCGGACGCTGGGCTGTTCCGGCTGTAATCACCACAACATCTGCACCCTGACAATCGCTGTAATCACCTTGATAGATTCGGACTGGATTTACCAAAGGTACAGCATGGTTTAGGTCCATTACTTCCCCTTCGGTGCGTTCTTTATCTACATCAATGAGAGCAATTTCTCCAATCAGACCGTGCAATAACAGTGTATATGCAAAGGTTGTGCCTACTTTTCCACTGCCGATGATCACAATTTTATATGCACGATGTTCTGTTGGAAATTTATCCTTCAATGGTTGTTTCATTCTTAAATTTCAGATAAATCTTATCGCACTCAGAAGCCATCGTTAAATCGCGTTCCTGAATGCCATGCAGTCTGTGCGTCCACCAATAGACGTTTACTTTTCCCCATGTGGATTTCAAAACCGGTTGATGGTCTTCTTGAGCGGCAAATTTATTGATCAGTTTTGTAAAATCAAGTACCTGTGAGAAATTATCAAATGCATATTCCCGCATTAATTTATTCATGCTGTCTTCATGAACAATTTTCCACTCAGGGAGCTCTTTTAATCGTTCCTCTAATTCGCTGATTTTAAATATTTTCTCGCTATCAATCTTCTCTTCGACGATTACATCCCTTTCATCGTTCATGTACAGCTCCTTTAAAGATAGCGAATTGCGCTATCAATACAATGATACTGTATTAATGAGTGAAATAAATATTAGGGTTATGTAAACATTTCTGAGGTATTGGTCGAAAAACTTGACAAAATAGAACAATTGTTTTATTCTTATGCGCAGTTATTCTTTCAAATCGAGAGACTGAGGAGGAAAAATGAAAAGCAAGCTTGGGCATCTGCAGGTAAATATTAATTCACGGAATTTATTGTTTTATAAAGAATTGTTTTCGTTTTTAGACTGGTCTGTTCTGTATTCGGATGAGAACACACTTGGAATTGGCGATAAAAATGGAACAAGTGTATGGTTCACTTCTCCACTGAAAGAAGCAAGCAATGATTATGATGGGCTAGGCATGAACCATCTGGCGATCGCCGTGGAAAAACAGACTGAAGTAGATCAAGTTGTATCCTTTCTGAAGGAGAAAGCCGTCGCAGTTCTTTTTGATACCCCCCGCCATCGCCCTGAATTTTGTGGTGATTCTAAAAATACGTATTATCAGGTTATGTTTGAATCGCCTGATAAAATTCTTTTCGAAGTGGTTTATACAGGTCCAAAAGGATAATTATCTGCAATGTCTTGCAAGAATGCAGATACTGCAATATCTTCAGGATTTGGATCTGATAGTCGGAAGTGAAAAACATAAACCAACTGCATTTTATATCTGTAAAGTGGAGTTCCGATCAAGCGGGATGAAAGCTGGTTATCCCGACCCGATTGGAACTTTCCTGAATATCAAAGGCGCGATTTACCAGCACGTTGATCAGTGTTGGACCACAAACTCTCAAAGATAGAGAAGCTATCAGAGTAGAATCGGGAAATTCCAGCAGGAATATACTACAGGTGCAGTATCTATTTGAAAATGAGTTTATCTGTTCAGCTGAACATATTTGGTTTTCAAAAGATATTGAGTAAAAAATTTCATAATTAGAAAACCCGATTACGTACTTTGGTTCGAGCAAAAAATTAAGGTATTAAAATAAGTAACGTTTTTGCTGAAATGATTTTCTTCCTATAATCAATATTGATAAAAATGTGTACTCATTCAGTTTTCCCTTTATAATAGAAAAAGGTTATTGGATATAGATTCGCTACAGCCAAAATTATCTTAAAAAATTCAAAAATGAATTAGAAAAAGATGATCTATCATTTTCTTCCTGTTGATCTATTATTTTTCAGTGCAGCTATTATTTCTTTGTTTGTGGCTGTCATTATTTTTATTAAACGGGTCGAGCCGGGTGGAACCGCATTTGCTACGGTTATGCTAGCAATAGCATTGTGGTTGATTTTTCGAGTTTTTGAAGGAGTCTCTGAAGAAATCACGAAAAAAATATTCTGGGCTAAATTTGAGTATTGGGGGATCGCGACCTTGCCAGTTTGCTATTTTATTTTTGCAAGCCAATTCAGCCGCAAAGATAAATGGATAACGAAAAAGAATCTAATTATTGCATTCCTAATCCCGCTTCTTACACTACTGTTAGTTTTTACAAATGAATTTCATGGCTTGATCTGGAGTAATATCTACCCGTCTACAACATCTGGTGTGGATAACCTGGTCTATGAACATGGTTCCTTCTTTTGGGTGTATTGGGTTTATAGCTATACCATGCTTATATGGGGCATCTATCGGTTAATTACAACTTTTTTGAATTTTTCAAAAGAGTATCGCCTGCAAGTATTTTTGTTAATTTTTGCCACACTGGTTCCTTGGGTTGGAAATCTTCTATATATCATCGATCTGAGCCCTGTCAAAGGTATGGATCTGACACCGGTGGGGTTGGCATTTTCCGGATTAATAATCGCAATCTCACTCTATAGGGGTCAGATATTTGAAGTTGCACCGGTGGCACGCAATATTATTTTTGATGCCATGCAGGAAGGGATTCTGGTTCTGGATATTAATGGGAATATTGTAGATGGAAATGATGCAACAGAGAGAATATTAGAAATACCTCTGAAACATCTATTAAAAAGACATTTTGCAAAATCTCTCACAAAATACCCTGCGCTGATAGAAAATTTGCAAAAAATGAGTAGTAGTAGATTTGAAATGTGCTTAAATGAAGCCGATCACAAATATGTACAGGTAAGCCTCTCTCTGATCATTACAAACGTTAATCCTACTGGACAATTGATTGTTTTACAGGATATTTCAGAAAGAAAAGAATTAGAGCTTTACGAGAATGAACAACGCAAATATGCCGAGGCACTTGCTCGTATTGCTGCGACACTAAACAGTTCTTTAGACCTGGATATAGTGCTTGAAAAAATGCTTGATATTATCCATGAAGTGGTTCCTCATGATGCAGCTAATATTGCATTCGTAGATGATGCACAAATGCATTTTGTGAAATTGAAGGGGTATGAAAAATTTAAATCAAAAGAGATTATTGAGTCGCTCAATTATGCGATTGATGACATTCCCGATTTCAAAAAAATGGCTGAGGAAAAAGAGGCTCTCGTCGTAACCGATACCCATAATAATCCGACCTGGATAGAAAATCCTGAGGTGAAATGGATCCGGTCTTATGTTGGGAGTCCAATTGTTATAGGAGGAAAAACAATAGGATTCATTAATGTTGATAGCAGTACTCCGAATTTTTATACTCAAGAACATGCCCAACGATTGAAGGTATTTGCAGATGAAGCAGCCATCGCGATCCAAAATGCACGCATTGTTGAAGAGCTCAGAGAACGCAACCAGGATTTAACCACATTGTATGAAGTGGGTTTATCCATGACAAAAGGGTTGGATGATCAAGAAATTGTAGGTGGCTTAATCAAACAAATTGAAAATTTTAAAGAAATCGATATTTTCTTTTTGACAATGTTCGACAATGGACCGAACAAAATCTCCTATTACCTTTTTAATTCTGATGATAAATTATTAAAGAGTGGGGAATTATCGGAGCAATTAAATGGAAATTTCATCAACCAAATCGTTGATCAAAAAAGTACGATCTATCTACCTGATTATGATGGATCGGATATCCTGGTGGAAATCCCTGAAAGAAAAAATTATTCATTAGAAAAAATGCATTCCTACCTTGGTATCCCCCTCATTCAGGGGAAAGAGGTAATTGGTATTCTTTCTACTATCAGCAAAAGTATAGATGCATTTAACCAGAAACAGATACGGTTGCTGGAAACAATTGCCTCGCAGATTTCGATCACCCTTCAAAACGTGAAGATGTATGAGCGGATGAAAGAACTGGCTATCATTGATGAACTAACCGGAATCTATAATCGCCGTTTCTTCTACCTAGCAGCCAATAAAGAAATTGAACGAGCAGTTCGATATGGTAAAAATCTCTCCTTGATATTAATTGATATCGACCATTATAAAGATGTGAATGACCATTTTGGTCATATGGCGGGAGACAAAGTACTACAAAAATTAACACAGGTGATTCAAAAAGAATTGCGCAGCAGTGATGTTTTTTCACGGTATGGCGGTGAGGAATTCTTAATATTATTGTCCGATACAGACGGAGAGGCAGCAGCGTTTGTTGCTGAGCGCATTCGTGCTACAGTGGAAAACCTGCATGTTAATTACAATGAAGAAGAGATTTCAGTTACAGTCAGTTTGGGTGTAACTCAAATAACTGCTGAACGAAATACTCTGCAAGAACTGATTGCGATAGTTGACCAGGCATTGTATGGAGCCAAACAAAAAGGCAGAAATCGAGTTGAATTTATTTCTTAAGAATGTTTTAAATCTCTGTAAAATGTTTGTAAAATCCATGGGTATTGAGTACATCCTTGCTATTGAAGGGGTTATAAATATATAAGAGGAGAAACGGCGAGAAATTGCCCGGGAGTATACAATGGTGACTTTTCAATATACATCCGAGACAGAACTGCGGAAAGCATTACTGGATGAAATTGTTCGAGCAGTTGGACTGCCCATCAGTAATTTCTGGCGAAAATTTGTCGAAATGGCTTTCTGGTTACCCATCAGCCGTTTTTCAAAACTTGGTTCTTATTTTGATCAGATGGTATACCAGTATGGATTTAGTAAAGCAGTTGATATTAGTTTAAAACTTCTTGTTAATGATATTGCCACAATCGGCGAAATCAAAGCGCCGGTAACTGGGCCTTTGCTGGTTGTTTCCAACCATCCTGGCACATATGATGCGCTTTGTCTGGCTTCCAAACTACCGCGGGATGATGTAAAGATTGTCTCTTCAAATATCTCCTTTTTGAAGAAGATGAAGAATGTCAACGACCATTTTCTCTTTGCATCTGTTGATAGTTATGTTCGGATGCTGGTCATTAGGAATGCAATCCGCCACCTTGGAAAAGGCGGAGCGGTGATCATTTTTCCAAGTGCGCATATGGACCCTGAGCCATCCTGTATGCCCGGTGCGATGGAAGCTCTGGATGAATGGTCAAAAAGCATCGAAATCTTTGTCAACAAGGTACCTGAAACCGTTGTGCAGGTTGCGGTTGTCAGCCGCGTTCTTACTGCTCGGTATCTATCACATCCCTTAACACGCTTGCGCAAAGGACGCAGAGAGCGACAGCGCATCGCTGAATTTTTGCAGATAATCAATCAAATGGTCTATCGACGTAAATTTAACCAAATACCGCTGGTGTCATTTGCCGAACCATTCACACTTGAAAAAATAAGTCCTGAAAAAGAAATGGAACAGTTACTACCATACGCTATTCATCAAGCAAAACAATTGATGACTTCCCATATCAAATCTACATAGAATTTGAATTGCAAGGACAATATTTACCTGACAAATCAATCATTCATTAATTTCACATGTTGTTTTTCTTTTTGAGTTTAAAGGGAGTGGAATGAATTGTTGAGGTCGTTCAATGCTAAAAGGTATTGCTTCTGTTGTTCGTAACAAAATTTCGTGGGAGAAGAAAATCCAAAGCAGCGACACAGCGTAATATAATCTACGTGATGATACTTTTTAGAAAAAATCCTTTTCATGTTAATTGTTCTATTCTATGCAGTATGGCGATACTCCTGTTTGCTTCTTCCTGCAGTATTCTCCCATTTGGGGCTGCTTTGTTTTCTGAAACAAAGGTGCAGAGTGCACAACCCGCGGGAACTATTTTTTATGATGACTTCAGCGCCAATACATCCGGCTGGGATCGGACAGAAACAGATCTGGGAGGAACGGATTATTTAGATGGAAGTTATCACATCTTGATCGATGAAATAAATACGGATTATTTTTCTACACTCTATCGAAATTATACCGATATCGGTCTGCAGGTGGATGCTCAATGGGTAGAAGGACCGTATGATAATAATTTTGGTCTAATTTGCCGCTATCAAGACGAGAAAAATTTCTATGCGGGTATGATCAGCAACGATGGATATTATGGGATTTTTAAAATTGAAAATGGCGAATACAAGATCTTGGGACACGAAAATATGCTTTTTTCAGAATTGATTTCAGCAGCCGATGCGAAAAATCAAATTATTTTTAACTGTTATCAAGATTATCTATTTTTATATGTCAATGGAAATTTGCTGGATGTGCAGCAAGATAAAACTTTTGGATCGGGTGATGTGGGTTTAATCGCCGGAAGTTTTGAAAATGCAGGAGTGCACATTCTCTTTGATAATTTTTACTTGACGGATGTAACCCAAACGGTGAATCAGGAAAATTAATAATGAAAAAGAATCTGTTAATCTTATTGTTCCCTCTTGTTTTGTTAACTGCATGCCAGACTTTTCTTAATCAAGATCAATCTAATGGAACAGTAGAATCTGAAGCGACAATTACACCTACTTCTACTGTATGGGCAACCCTGCCACCCTTTCCAATGACCGCAACGCCGGTTGTCTTAGCAACCCTTGATCCAAAAGGCTTGGAGGGGAAAATCACTTTTCAATCTGACCGGGATGGCAATTTAGATATTTATGTCTATGATTTTCAAAATGAATCACTTTCAAAAGCTACTACTAATGAAAATGTGGATGTTTTTCCATCCTGGTCCAGTGATGGAAAACAGATAGTCTTTGTATCTGACCGAGATGGAAATCCAGAAATCTATATTATGAATAAAAATGGGAGCGGGCTGAAGCGCCTGACGAATGATCCGGCAGATGATGTATTTCCGACCATTTCTCCCGATGGAAAAATTATCGTATTCGTTTCGAATCGGGATGGAGATGATGAAATATTCCTGATGGATCTAAATGGAGAAAATGTAACTCAGTTAACAACCAATTCATTTTCAGATGGCTTCCCGGCTTGGTCACCGGACGGAGAACAAATTATTTATCAAACTGATCGGGATGTTAATAATGAACTTTATGTAATGTCAAAAAATGGGCTCGATCTCATGCGTGTTACTGAGGATGCTGCAGAAGATGCTCAACCTGCCTGGTCACCTGAAGGCAAACGGATTGCATTTGTCTCGACTCGAACAGAATTTGAAGAAATCTATATCTATAACCTTGAAACCGAAGTTTTGGAACAAATAACCAATTTGAAAGCTTCGACTGAAGTTCCAAAATGGAGTGTGGATGGTAGACACCTGGTCTTTACCTCGAATTATCAGGGTAATCGAGAGATCTATATAATGGATCTGGATTCCAAAGGAATATATCAACTAACTAATTCTTCGGGTGAGGATTTCTATCCGAATTGGACACCATAGAATTGGAAAGAGGAATCGAAAAGATCCGATTATTGAGTGGAGTATTTTATGGGAAATTGGTGCATAAATATTTTTGGAAATGCAACTTTTTTTCAACTGAATACGTACTATTGGTAACAGGAGTATATGATGAAAAGACTTTATCGTAAACGAAATGACAGAATGCTGGCGGGTGTATGCGCCGGCTTGGGTGATTATCTCAATATTGATCCAACTATCGTGCGGATTATATTTATTGTTTTAGTTTTCGCAGGACTGGGGGGAGTGTTGGTGTATCTTATCTTATGGTTAATTACACCCGAAGAACCACTTGCAGATGAAACTACTATTGATGTACAAAGCAAAAAGGAATAGTCTGAATTTATTAAGACTTACTTCGCTTTCGTATTGTAAAAAATGTCATTCATCGGAGAAATTTGAATAAACCCATAGCCCGACAGATATTTTTTTGACAATTTTTTAAGATACATACGCTGGTCTTCCAGCTTAAATTATCCTTCCGTTTCAATCCCATTCTGTGTTGTAGCTGAACCAATGGAGATACACACCGTGAAGAAGATCATTTTTGTGTAAGGTTCTGTTATATCGAATGATGTTTTCTCGAAGACGATCAATAATTTTTACCACCATCTCTTCTTCCAGATTGGGAATAATTACCGCAACCCCATTACTTCCGAGCCGGGCTACCATAGCATCCCCTCGAAAACTCTCTAGAAGGGTCGTTGCGGTTTTACACATAATGGCATCCCCTGCTGCGTGACCACTAGACCGTATCGAAAAGCCTGGTGAGAACGAAAAAGAAAAAAGACTAAAAAGTAGATCAAAGAAAAAATAGTAAAAAACTCGCAACCATTTTATTACCTTCTCGTATATGAATAGAAAGTAAAATGAAATAAGGAGAACAGCAATGGCTGATGAAAGTCACAAATTATATCGATCGCGTGATAAACGGATGATCGCAGGCGTGTGCGGAGGATTGGGTGAGTATATTGGTGTTGATCCAACGATTGTACGTTTACTGTTTGCGCTCGGAATATTCCTCGGCACTTTGACTATTTGGATATATTTAGTAATGATGCTGATCATTCCCGAAGAACCGTAGCCAAAAGTTAAAAATTGAAAAAGCCCGCTGATTATGTAGTGCACCCCAATTATTGGACAAAAGTTAAGTAGAGCTGAAGGACTGAGTA
>CAYLUJ010000016.1:0-467 GCA_964386805.1 uncultured Pelolinea sp.
TCTGCAGAAAATATCATGCGCGAATTTAACCTCTTGCTGGATCAAGCCAAACCACAGGCGGTGATCGTATTCAACGGTATGTTTTACCCTGAAGCGGTTGCGCGTTTTCTGGCACAGCGGCGAGGAATCCCGGTGTACACGCATGAAGTGGGTATGTTGCCCCTTTCTGCTTTTTTTACCAGTGGTGAAGCGACGGCATATCCCATTGAAATTTCAGATACATTCCATTTATCAAAGGAACAGGATAAACAGCTTGATGATTACCTGGTACAACGGGTGGAAGGAAAATTTAGCACAGCGGGGGTGGAATTCTGGCCGGAGATGCGCGCGCTGGATCCTGCTTTCCAACGCGAAATGCAGGCATATAAAACCATCGTTCCCATTTTTACGAATGTGATCTTTGATACCAGCCAGGCGCATGCCAATGTTTTATTCTCACATATGTTTGCATGGATTGAGACTGTTCT
>CAYLUJ010000016.1:477-13043 GCA_964386805.1 uncultured Pelolinea sp.
AATCCATTCGCGCTCATCCTGAAGTGCTGTTTATCATCCGTGCCCATCCGGATGAACTGCGCCCTGGTAAGGAAAGTGCAGAAACTGTGGCAGAATGGGTCAGAGAAAATGATGTGTTGAATCTCCCGAATGTGCGTTTCATCAACGCGCGCGACTATATCAGTTCCTATGATCTAATCAAAGCATCCAAATTTATTATGGTTTATAACTCTACCATTGGATTGGAAGCTTCTATTTTGGGAAAACCGGTTCTGTGTGCTGGGAAAGCACGCTACACACAAATTCCAACCGTGTTCTTTCCAGCAACAAAATCCGAATTTTGCATTATGCTTGAAGACTTTCTGACAAAGGACAAAATTGCTACACCAGAGGAGTTTATCTCGAATTCCAGAAAAGTTCTTTACACCCAGCTTTTCATGGCTTCCTTGCCCTTTGATGCTTATCTAAAAGAAGAAAAGCATTGGAAGGGGTATGTAGGAGTACGCAACTTTAAAATTGATTTGTTGAAAGCACAGAATTCCCCTACAATAAGAACAATCCTGCATGGAATTCAAGACAAGGAGCAATTTTTACGAAAATCATGAAACCAGTTTGTTCAATTATCATCCGCGCATTCAATGAAGAAAAACATATCGGCAAACTTCTACAGGGTATCATGTCGCAAACCTTGAAACCTGTGCAGATAATCCTTGTTGATTCCGGTTCGACAGATCAAACTGTATCCATTGCGGAGTCTTTTGGAGCAAAAATCGTTCATATTAAACCTGGTCAGTTTACGTTTGGAAAGTCATTAAATCTTGGCATTTCTCATGCCGAAGCAGACTTTATTGTGCTTGCCAGCGCGCATGTCTATCCGGTCTATCCGGATTGGTTTGAGAAAATAGTAGAACCCTTCCGCGATGAAAAGGTGGCTCTGGTATATGGAAAACAATCCGGTTGTGCGACATCCAAATTCTCGGAATTACAAATTTTCCGGCACTGGTACCCGGATACATCGGATTTCAATCAAACAACCCCATTCTGTAATAATGCCAACGCAGCTATTCGGAAGAATCTGTGGGAAGCACATCCCTACGATGAGCATCTGACCGGTTTGGAAGACCTGGCATGGGCGACTTGGGCAAAAGAAAAAAATTATAAAATTGCTTACAGCGCTGAAGCGGAGATCGTGCATGTGCATCAGGAAACATGGAAAGGTATCTATAATCGCTACCGCCGTGAGGGGATGGCTTTCAAACACATCAACCCCCAAGCGGCATTTTCTTTTCTAGAATTTTTGAAAGTGTTTCGTGAAAATACCTTGAATGATTGGCGGGAAGCGCGACATCAGGGGAAACTCTTCAAAGAATTCTGTCCAATTTTCAAATTTCGCTTCTGCCAGTTTTGGGGTACCTATCAAGGCTACCGGCAGACAGGACCGCTCACCTGGCAGTTAAAGCGCTCTTTCTACTATCCAAGAACGGGGCTTGAGGTAGATAATAGAAATGGCAGGCAAGGTGTTCAACCGATATCCTATGAAGGGATTTCCTCGCCGGGAAAGTCGAAGGAGAGTGACCGATGAAATTCAAGAAGATAGTAGCTCTGGTTCCCATGCGTCATCATTCCCAACGAGTTCCTCAGAAAAATTTTCGTGATCTGGCTGGCAAGCCATTGTATACACATATCCTTTCCACATTGACAAAGTGTTCCTTGATCAATGAAATTGTGGTGGATACAGACAGCCCGACCATTCAAGAGGGTATTGCAGAGAACTACCCGCAGATCACCGTTCTCAACCGCCCGGAACATCTGCGAGCCGATACCGTGCCGATGAACGAGATCCTTTTTTATGACACCGAACAGGTTCAAGCGGATCTGTATCTACAAACACACAGCACCAATCCACTCCTTTTGACTGAGACGATCACAAAAGCCATTGAGGATTTTTCCGCTGCATATCCGGCATATGATTCTTTATTTTCAGTTACACGATTGCAAACCCGTTTATGGGATGAGCTGGCACGACCTATTAATCACAACCCGGCGATCCTGCTGCAAACTCAGGACCTGCCACCTGTCTATGAGGAAAATTCATGTCTCTATTTGTTTACAAGAGAAGGGTTACTGAGAAAAAGAACTCGCATTGGGGATAGACCGTATCTATTTGAGATTTCTGCCTTGGAAGCACAGGATATTGATGAAGAGCAGGATTTTCTGATTGCTGACCTGTTGATGAAATACCGCCTGCGCAATGAATTACTATAATTTCTGGAAGAGATAAAGGAAAAAATCATGCCTACCGTATTACTTTCCGCTCCCTATATGCTCCCTTCCGTGGAGCGATTCAAGCCAGTGTTCAGCCATTATGGAATTGACTTGATTGTTCCGGAGGTCAATGAACGGATGGAAGAAGCGCAGATACTGGAATATGCCGGGCAATTTGAGGGGACCATTTGCGGGGATGATCGCTATTCTGAAACTGTGATCAAAAAATGCATCCCCCGCTTAAAAGTGATTTCTAAATGGGGTACCGGGATTGATGCCATCAATAAACCTTTTGCGGAAAGTGTCGGGGTCATGGTTGGCAATACTCCCAACGCATTTACCTTACCTGTATCCGATTCGGTATTAGGATACATTCTGGCTTTCGCAAGAAGGCAACCCTGGATGGATCGTGCTATCAGATCCGGGATATGGGAGAAAATTCCTGGTCGTTCATTAAGTGAATGCACTCTGGGTGTGATCGGCGTAGGCAATATCGGGAAAGCGGTTATTCGCCGCGCAAAAGGATTTGGCATGCGTATTCTGGGGAATGATATTCAGCCCATTGCACCTGATTTCATCGTGGAGAATCACGTGGAAATGGTAAAACTGGAAGATCTGCTAGCGCAGGCTGATTTTATCAGCCTCAACTGCGATCTCAATCCAACCAGCTTTCATATCATGAACCCCCATTCTCTGGAGTTTGTCAAACCGGAAGCGGTGCTTATCAATACTGCACGCGGACCCCTGGTGGATGAACCAGCGTTGATCGCGGCTTTGCAGGATAAGCATTTGGGTGGCGCGGCGTTGGATGTTTTTGAAATGGAACCCTTACCGCAGGATTCTCCATTAAGAAAAATGGAGAATGTCATGCTGGCATCTCATAATTCCAATTCCAGCCCTTCCGCCTGGGAACGGGTGCACTGGAATACGATCCGTAATCTATTAATTGGCTTGCACATCGAGCATGCGGATCTGGATGAAATCCAACGCAAGTACGCAAGCTATAAATAAAAGGAGCGGTATGTCGAAAGAAAAGGTTGTTTTAATCACCGGTGCGGCTGGAGGAATTGGCAGCGCAACCGTTGCGAAATTTTCTCAAGCCGGTTGGAAAGTGATCGGTGTTGACCGCAGAGAGTTTGTAGGAAATTTCCCTTCTAACGGGCTTTTCATCTTAGCGGATATTTCCAAACCGGAAGATATTTCCTCCATTTATAAACAAACCAGCGCCTTTTCTTCCTATTTGAACGCGGTAGTGAACAACGCAGCTATCCAGGTCTCAAAGCCTATCCTGAATACCAGCATCGAGGAATGGGACATGGTGATCGCATCCAACCTGCGTTCTGCTTTTTTAGGCGCCAAGTTTGCACATCCCTTGTTAGTAAAAGCAGGGGGTGGGGCAATTGTTAACGTATCTTCGGTACACGCGGTTGCTACCTCTGTGAATGTGGCGGCTTATGCGGCTAGCAAAGGCGGGCTGCTGGCACTCACACGTGCCATGGCCATCGAATTTGCGCCGGATGAGATCCGCGTCAATGCCGTTCTGCCGGGAGCGGTGGATACGCCTATGCTGCGCTCCGGAATGGAGCGCGGGCAGCACGGCGGTAGCAGTTTGGAAGAGCGCCTTGAAAACTTGGCGCGCAAGACCGTGAATGGTCGTATTGGAAAACCAGAGGAAATTGCAAACACGATTTTCTTCCTGGCAAACGAGGAATCCGCATTCATGACCGGTCAGGCATTGGTTGTGGATGGTGGAGCAACTGCCAGATTGAGCACGGAGTAGAAGCATATGCGTGAAAAAATTAACGAACATCTTCCCGAAGGGTTGCTGAACGCGGGGCGTGCCACGTACGATTGGATGCAGCGTTTGCCGGATGATATATCTGCCAATACCCACCCCTGGCGTATCGATTCGAAGAAGAAGATAGAGAAATTTCACGATCGTTATTGGGGAAAGCGCTGTTTTGTCATCGGCAATGGACCCAGCCTAAAGAAAACCGACCTTACCAAGCTGAAAGATGAATATACCTTCGGCATGAACCGCATCTATTTAATGTTCCCCGAACTTGGATTTCCAACCTCGTTTCTGGTTTGTGTGAATGATCTGGTCATCGAACAGACAGTAGAAGATATGCAGAACCTGGAAATTCCACGTTTCTTTTCCTGGCGCTCGCGCAAATGGTTAAAGCCGGCTGATGATCTGCACTTCCTGCATACCACTTACACCGGACCCAAATTTGCCAAAAATGCTGCTGGACGGCTGTGGGAGGGAGCGACGGTTACGTATGTTTGTCTGCAGCTTGCTTATTATTTTGGTTTCGAAGAAGTAATTTTGATCGGGGTGGATCATAGTTTTGTCACTCAGGGTAAACCCAATACCACCATTGTTTCGCAGGGGGATGATCCCAATCATTTTAACCCCGCCTATTTTGGCAAGGGTTTCCGTTGGCAGCTGCCCGACCTGGATACCTCAGAGTTGTCTTACCACATGGCGAAACAGGCTTTCGAAGCGGATGGGCGAAAAATTATCGACGCAACGGTAGGCGGAAAACTGACCATTTTCCCTAAAACGAATTATGCAGACCTGTTCAAGGAGTGATGCGTGCAGCCTCTGGTTTCGATCGTAACCCCCTCTTACAACCAGGCTGTTTTTCTGGAAGCTGCTATCAAATCAGTGTTTGACCAGAAGTATCCAAATCTGGAATATCTGCTGGTGGATGGAAAATCCACCGATGGCAGTGTGGAGATCATTAAAAAATATGCCGACCGTATTGCCTGGTGGATATCCGAAGCGGATCGGGGTCAGGCGGATGCCATCAACAAAGGGTTACAGCGTGTGCATGGAGAGATCATCGCCTGGCTCAATTCGGACGATCTGTATCTGCCGGGTGCCTTTTCCACGGTCGTGAAGTATTTTCAAGATCACCCGCAGGTGGGCTTGGTCTTTGGTGATCTGTTGGCGTTGGACGAAAACGGTGAACAGATCAATACCTTGCGATATGGCGATTACAAACTGCAGGATCTGATGACTTTTCGCATTATCGGGCAGCCGGCTGTGTTCTTTCGCAAAGACATTCTGGAAAAAGCTGGCTATCTGGATTTGTCATATCAATACTTACTCGATCACCAGTTATGGATTCGCATGGCAGGCGTTACAACGATTCAGCATATTCCGCAAATTCTGGCAGGTGCGCGTTATCATGCCGGCGCCAAGAATGTGGCAGCCGCTGAGAAATTTGGCGAAGAAGCCTATCGCATTGTGGATTGGATGCGCACATTTGAGAAGACAAAGACGATTTTTCCAATCATTGAGCGCAAAGTGCGGGCAGGCGCCTGCTTGATTGATGGGCGTTATCTGTTGGATGGTGGAAAAGGGTGGGCGGCTTTTAAAGCGTATGGTCGCAGCATTTTCCTTCATCCCGCCACCGGCTTCCGCGAATTTCACCGCATGCTGTTTGCCCTTGCGGCTGCTCTAAAGTTGGTGCGCGTGGAAAATGTGGTGGAACGGCGCAGGAAAATGAATACAATAAAAATAAAACTGACCGGAAAGAAATAACTTCATGCAAGCCAGATCTGCTTCGAAAAATTGGATATTCATTCTTGTTTCGATCGTGCTGATCCTGTGCGGATTATTTATCCGCCTGTATGACTTATCGGATGCTCCGCTTGATTTTCATCCCACCCGCCAACTGCATTCGGCTTTGATGGCACGCGGCATGTACTATCAATTGACCGGCGATACCAGCGCCAAAGCAGCGCAAGCTATCCGGCAATGGAAATTGGAAGGTTTGATCGAACCCCCTATCATGGAATGGTTGGCAGCTTTTGGATATTGGGTATCTGGCTCGGTTGATCTGCGCATTCCACGAATGATTGCGATCGTATTCTGGCTGCTGGCGGCAATTCCATTGCTGATTGTTGCTAAGCGCGAAAAAGATTGGAAAGCTGCCCTGATCGGAGCTGCTTTTTTTCTGTTCTACCCATACGGGATCATCGCTAGCCGTTCTTTTCAGCCCGAAACACTGCTGGTGTTCCTGCTTGCGCTATTTTTGATGGCGCTGTTTTTCTGGGATAAGAATCAATCCTGGAAATGGGCGGTATGGGCAGGGTTGTTGGGTGGATTGGCTATTTTTATTAAAACGGTAGCCGCTTTCTTTGTGGCTGGCATGTGGATCGGTTGGCTACTTTCAGAACAAAATTGGAAAGGTCTTTTCAAAGAAAAGAAGATTGGAATGGCATTTCTGTTGACCGTTCTACCGTACGTTGCTTATTTGGCATATGGGTTGTGGATCGATAAAAGTTATGCCGGTCAATTCAGTTTGCGCTTTTTCCCATCCATGTGGGCGGAGCTATCCTTCTATCTGCGCTGGTTATCGAACTTGCGGCAGGTGGTGGATGTGGGTTGGTTGGTTCTGGGTTTGATCGGAACGTTGCTGATCGACAATCAATCTGTACGCAATATCCTGGTTGGCGCCTGGGTAGGATATATCTTGCTGGGTTTTACGCTGCCATATCATATTTCCACCCATGATTATTATCATCTTCCCCTTTTATTACTGGTGTCGTTCGGTATATCTGGATTATTCAAGGTTATCCTTTTCTTCATTGAAAAGAAATCCACCGCAATTCGTATCTTTATGGCGGCTTTTTTAATTTTCTTGTTCGGTGTGTATGCAAAGGATACCCGTTCTGAGTTGAAGAAAGTTAATTACACCGAAGAAACCAAGTTTTGGGAAAGGATAGCGACCCTGTTCTCTCCCAATGATAAGGTAGTAGCACTCAGTCAGGATTATGGCAATCGGTTGGCATATTGGGGGTGGTTCACACCACGCAATTGGCCCAGCCTGGATGATATCGAACTGCGCCAGGAAGCGGGGCAGGAGCTATCGCTGGAGGATTATTTCGAAGACTATACTACCGGCTATGATTATTTTCTGGTGACTGATTTTGATGAGTTTACCCGCCAACCCGAGTTAGAGGAGTGGCTGCGTGCTAATTATCCGCTACTATCTACGGAAGAGGGTGTTCTTTTATTTGATCTGACTCCTGCGAATCCGTAAAAACGATTGTATGTGGACGGATAATAAAAAAATAGAAAAATAAGGAATGAAAAAGTCTCTCAGAAATTTCCACGTTGATCAACAAGGAGAAAAAATATTTTTCTCCTTTGTTATGATCTTTGCATTGCTTTTACTCTCGGTTACTTTGGCAGTGTATGTCTATCGTGGTTTCTACTCCCGTTATTGGGCAGATGATTACTGCCAGAGCGCCACGCTGCGTGAATATGGACTTTTCGGTGGAACGTGGAATTCCTATCAGACCTGGTCCAATCGCTTTACTGCTATTTTTCTGGTTGGTGTGAGCGAATTGTTTGGAGCAAAAGCGATTTCTTTTTTACCTGCAATCGTCATTCTATGCAATGTTCTGATTTATGCGCTGTTGTTTTACCTAACTTTTCGCTTGAAAAAATGGAAAGTGAATCTTCTGGTATCTTTTCTCATCAGCCTAATCTTCACCTATTTTTTGCTGCTGCTGTCTCCCAATCTGTTTCAAAGCATTTATTGGCGCTCGGGCATGATCAGCTATTTTGCCCCACTTCAATTCTTAGGATTGACAGTCATCGTTCTGTGTCTGGATTTACTGCATGGGATCAAGAAATGCCGTTTTGTTATTTTCTTCCTTCTCGCATTGATCCTGGGGGGCTTTTCCGAAACCTTTGGCGCTTTTCAGGTTGGATTGTGGCTGCTTGCACTGCTTTTATCAGTTACATTTTTGAAAAAGCGAGAGAGAAATATTCTCAAGCAAGATAGCCTGTATTTACTGGCTGGTTCATTGGTCTCGTTGGTGGTGATCGCTCTTGCGCCGGGGAATGTTGTGCGCCTGAACAGCGCTCATGCGGAGTTCAATGTCTGGAGTCTGGTGCCGCTGTCATTGAAGTATGCCGCTGCCTTTGTGTTTCGCACGTTCAAGTCTTATCCGCTTCCCAATCTCATCTTGTTTGCAGAGATGTTTGGTATTGGCTTGCATGTAGATCGAACATCCCGACCATCTGACCGCTCTGCAAAAGCTGTATTAAACTTCTTCGTCTTTTTGTTCTTGTTCTCTTGTGCCTTGCTTGTTTGTATTGCTGCACCGTCCGTTTTTACGATGCAAGCCTATCCTGAAGAACGCTCCTGGATGATCGGGCGCTTCATAACGGTACTGATGGTCATGCTAGCTGGTTTTGGAGCTGGCGTCCTGAGTCAGGATTGGTTCAGCCATAGAAAAATTTTTTCCTGGCTTTCGATTATCGTCCTTTTAATCTTGAACCTTTATCCTCTCAAGGGAACCTGGGCGGAATGGCAGCAGCTTCCCCAATGGAAAACCATCGCTCAAGCATGGGATAGGCGGAATGCACAGATTTTGGATAAAATTGATGAAGTAGAAACATCTCTTACCGTGCAGGCGTTGGATTCTATCGGGACGGTGGCAGAATTGACGGATGATCCCAATTACTGGGTCAATGTATGTGCTGCTAATTACTATGGTGTGGATGAGATCACAGCCTTGGAGTATGTCAATGAATGAACTGCCATTGGTTTCCATTGTAACCCCTTCTTTTAATCAAGCATCCTATCTGGAAAAAACAATGCGTTCGGTTCTGGATCAGGATTATTCTAATTTGGAATATCTGGTGGTGGATGGCGGCTCGAACGATGGCAGCCTGGAGATCATCAAGAAATATGCAAGCCGCTTAGCATGGTGGGTATCCGAGCCTGATTGCGGTCAAACCGAAGCCATCAATAAAGGCTTTGCCCATGCCAAAGGACAGATCTACGCCTGGTTGAATTCGGACGACACTTACCAACCGGGAACGATTCGGGAAGCGGTTGATTTCTTGTTACACAATCCCCAGATAATCATGGTATATGGGAATGCACAGTATATTGATGAAAACGATAGAGTGATCGGAGATTTCCCGGCTGCCCAAACCGACCTGAAGCGACTGCGCCACGGGTATGTGCATATTCCACAGCAAGCTTCTTTTTTCACCGCAGCGGGATGGAAAGCAGTAGCACCGCTGGATCCATCTTTCTATTTTGCCATGGATTATGATCTATGGGTACGATTGGCACAGATCGGTCCGATCATTTACCATCCACACGTATGGGCAAATTTCCGACTGCATCAAGATGCGAAAACGATGGCTGCGGATGAGCGTTGCTGGCCTGAAATGCTGCGGGTGCATTACCGTGATGGTGGTTCCAGATTTGCACCGATCGTGTGGAACGCCTGGTTGAGAAAGTTGGCTGCTCCATATAGCCGCTGGAAACGGAAAAAACTGTTCAAACAAGAAAAAGGATAAATAAAATGCGTGATATCAATTTTTTCAAAGATCTTGTCTTCAAGTTTCGATTGATGGTATTGCTCATACTTGATAAACGGGTGCCTGTATATTTGAAATTAATCCCGCTGGCTGCTCTGGTATATCTGGTTGTGCCATTTGACCTGATGATTGGACCGATCGATGATGCAGCTTTGATCATGGGCGCCATGCAGCTCTTCATCTCCCTCTGCCCGAAGGAACTGGTAGAACAGCATTCGCAAGGTCTGGAGAAGCGAAAGGAAGCGGCGAAAACCGGCTCAAATTATATGAGTGATGA
The DNA here is from genome assembly GCA_964386805.1 of uncultured Pelolinea sp. Classification (GTDB taxonomy): domain Bacteria; phylum Chloroflexota; class Anaerolineae; order Anaerolineales; family Anaerolineaceae; genus UBA4781. Next base: position 10,362 of record CAYLUJ010000016.1, read on the forward strand.
TCATACTCGATAGAAATAAAAATAGGACATATTCTACCACCTCCTAGACAACGGGGCTGGTGACGGAAGTGATATGGCAAACGGTGGGGGTGTACGGTGGATAACCGAATACAATATAATTATTGTGTCCTGAAACTAAATTTTGTTGATCAAATTTAGTGAATAATAAGAATCACAAAAATAAATGATGCTAGTTAAATATTTTTGTTTCATAGCATAGAATAACAAAAATACTTCGAAAGTTGTTCAAGCATATAATGCAAAAAAAGAAACTCAAAACAAATATTTCTATAAAAAATACACTCAAGCGCCAGAATTGGAAGGTTATTGTTGTACTGGTTATTCTTATTATTACCTCTAGCACTCCTATTTACTTTCATCGCATTATGCAAGCAGTAGATACAGATTATGGATCGCATATATATTTTGCCCAGGACTTACTTCAAGGGAAAACCCTTGAGCCACGAATCCTTGTGCATCCAGTTTTGCAATTATTGCTGATATCCATCTACGTAGGCTCTCACGGGAAGATAAACTTGTTCATGGCTTTGATTATTGTACAAGTAGCCGTCCAGGTTGCTCTGGCTCTGATTCTGTATTTTTGGTTTGGTGAATCTGAACACAAACACTGGGATCTGCAACGCGCCGGTTTGGCTTTTTCCATGACTTTCTTGGCTCCTGTGATGCTTTTGGCTTTTAAAGATCAAAAGTTTTATTATGGATATATCACCCTATCTAATTACCATAACCCAACGATACATTTATTAAAACCCTTTGCGCTGCTCAGCTTTATCTATGTAATACGCTTATTGTCGGGGGAGAAAAGTAATTGGACGCAGGTATTTCTTTCGGCATTGTGGATTTCCTTATCAACATGGATAAAACCCAATTATGCATTTGCAATCCTACCGGCACTCATGCTTGCATTGGTGATACGACGTTTGCAACATCGAAATATAGATTGGAGGATGGCTACCTTTGGCTTTTTTCTACCTGGTTTTTCCATGCTTTTAATTCAATGGTGGCTTGCTTATGTTATTGGTGAACCAGGCGAGAGTATTGTCTTTGCTCCTTTTGAAGTTGAAGGGGCTTTTTCTGATTGGTTATTCGTAAAATTTATTCTCTCTGCTCTTTTTGTGCTGGTAATTGCTATGATAGCCAGAGACAAAATATTTAAAGATGCTGGTCTGTTAGCTGGTTGGAGTGGATTTTTAGTCGGAGCAACACAATTTTATCTACTGGCAGAAGGTGGAGAACGGTTTATGCACGGGAATTTCCGATGGAGTGGGCAAATAATGCTTTTATTGTTATTTGCTGCTTCCGTGCGCTGGATAATTCAAGAAAAATATCTCAAAGGTAGCTTGAAGATCCATGAGAAGATAATCAGCTACTCGGCTTACTCTGCTCATTTTATAGGCGGTGTTGTTTATTATATATACTGCTTTATCTCTATTCACTATAGATAATCGATAAATATTTAATTTTTGCTATTGGTCTCAATTTCAAGGGTAGGACAGGAATGGAATCCTGCCCTTTTGTTTTAGCGCGTATGGAAACATACTCGACAAAATTCTCGTAGGGCAGGATTCTTTCCTGCCTTTATTGTTTTGACACATATAGAAACGCGCCCTACGAAAAAATTGATGACGGGATTTTCCTTTTTTTGTTTTGGCGCGTATGGAAACATGTTCGACAAAATTCCCGGGCGGGATTCTTTCCCGCCTTTGTTGTTTTAGCGCGTATGGAAACGCGTCCTACAAAATTCCTGTAGAACGGGACTCTTTCCCGCCTTTATTGTTTTGACACATATAGAAACGCGCCCTAAATTACACCTAACTCTTTTCCGACTATCTTAAATTCCGCGAGCCCTCTATTCAGATCATCCTTGCTGTGTGCTGCGGAGATCATGACACGAATACGCGCTTTCCCCTGTGGAACCGTTGGATACCCGATGGAAGTGGCAAAGATGCCGCGTTCAAACAGCCGTTTGCTGAAATCTTGAGCAAGCTGCGCTTCACCCAGCATGACGGGGGTAATGGGTGTTTGGCTCTTACCAATATCAAAACCCATCGTGCTCATCTCTTTCTTGAAATATGCCCCATTGGACCATAGTGTATCCACGAGTTCGGTAGATTCTTCCAATAGATCGATGGCAGCGATGCAAGCTGCTACATCGGGGGGAGTGACAGCGCTGGAGAATAAGAAAGGTCTGCCGCGCTGGGTTAACCATTCCACCACATTGGCATTACCTGAGACCACCCCACCAACCACGCCAAAGGCTTTTGAGAAAGTCCCCACTTCAATATCCACTTTTCCGTGCAAATTGAAATGATCTACGATACCGCGCCCGCCTTTGCCCAGCACACCTTCGCCATGCGCATCATCCACCATGAGCAGGATATCGTAGGCATTTGCGATCTCACACAGCCGATCCAGGGGGGCAATGTCCCCGTCCATGCTGAATACACCATCCGTCACGATCAAAGCTCGCCGGTAACTGCCTTCATTTTCTTTGATGACCTGTTCCAAATGTAATGGGTCACAATGGTTGAAGCGGATAATGCGCGCGCCGGATAGCCGACAGCCATCAATAATGCTGGCGTGGTTCAATTCATCTGAAAAAATGGCATCTTCTTTTCCAACCAACGCTGCAATGGTTGCAAGATTGGCGACAAAACCGGA
>CAYLUJ010000016.1:13053-22072 GCA_964386805.1 uncultured Pelolinea sp.
CGTCGGAATGTTTGAAAACCGCTACCCTTTTTTCCAGCTCTCGATGGATGGTCATGGTACCCGCGATCGTGCGCACAGCACCAGGACCAATCCCATACTCATCAAGGCTCTTTTTCGCATATGCAATCAAACGAGGATGATTTGCTAAACCTAGATAGTTGTTTGAGCAAAAATTCAATACCTGTTTGTCATCTACCGTCAGCCACGCACCCTGTGCGGAACCCAACGTACGGATATTGTTGTATAGCCCATTGCTCTTAAGATTCTTCAGTTCTTTCTGGATCCATTCAAATCTATTCGCCATGTTCACCTCGATTGTAGTTTGATCTAGCCCAATTTCATGAAAATTATACTTCCCCATCAATATGGCACAAGTAACCTAACTCAGTAAGTTTTGCCTGAAAATGTTCTATTCCTTTTTTATCAATACTGAGTGTGGTTGGATTGATTTCTTCCAGGATATATTTTTTTGCGTCAGATTGCTTGACCTTTCTCATCACTCCTTCGTCTTCAATGCGCAATAGAACAGAAGCTTGGATCTTGGCAAATCCTCTGCCCTCTTCAAAACGCTGGAGAGCATTCAATAAACCAGGAGCGGTTTCTTGGGTTTGATGCTTTTTTAATAATCCGATGAATTGGCTGACCTGCAATTCCTGCTGGCTGGCTTTCTGCAAGGAATCTGGCGTCACTTGATATTGGTATTCTCCCCTGCGCATTCCTTTCCATTCACAGAAGCGTGAAATTTGGTAGCGCAACGATCGGGAACACGCAGGGCTGATAAACAAATTCCCCTGCGCAAGCGTATAGAATGCACCTGCATCCTCTTCTTCAAGGAAGAGTGGCTTTTCATGAAGCAATTTTCTTCCTTCAGACCAGCGAAAGCCCAGAACAACTCCACTTTTTCTATCTACTGCCAGATCGCAAAGTCCTAATCCATATAGAATAGTGGTTATAAAGAAACTGATAAAAACACCTTCTACTTCATCCCAATGCTCATAACCTTGTAGAATTACATCCGTGCGGCGATTTTTCACATACCAGGCATCCATCTCACCTGCTATCCGCAGGAATTCCGGCTGCATAGTTTTTATATCCTTGATTACAGCCGCCATTTCCCACCAGGTGCCGGTAGGGGTTGTCTCCAGCATGAGGAGTAGACGCTGACGGATGGCGGGGAAATTGATATGTTGATTTTTCCCAAAATCCAAATCGGGTAAAAGTAAAACATCCGGGAAAATTGGGCTTTGCAACCAATTTTGCAGTACATCATAATGGGCTTCTGCCCGCGGTTTGGTCAGATGTTCCTGCACTGTATCGAGGTTTAACCCTATTTTCCTGTTATATAAATTCAGTGAGGTCACAAGTCGCAGTACCTCAGAAGGAGCAAATGGTCCGCGCATCGGTTGGATGGTGTTGCCATCCATTCCCATGCGCAACCCTGCTAGGACGGTGCAAATATCATCCAGAATAGTTTCATGCGCGCGCTGAATGACAATACCTTTTGGTAGAATGAGTTCTTTGCCTACTCTCGACTGCCCAGTTCTTTCGAGTTCGTGCAGCAGCGTACGAATCTCATCTGGGATATAGGCATACTCGATCGGTTCGGGTTTGGTGTTAAAAAATGCTTTTCCCATTAGCCCGCTGTACCACAGAACTTCGCTCGGATTGACTGGTTCCCGGTCCGGATGGATCCTTTCTCGCTTACCGGCTCCCATTACACGGATATCCCCATAACTGCGGCTGAACTGTGACCAGGGTATCTTTCCGCCATTTCGCATTAAATCCCTCAAGCACGCTTTTGCATCAACGGGTAAAGTCTGGATGATTTCAAGGATGGCTCCTTCTTGGACCGCTGCTGCAGCATACACTTTCAAATTCTGAATAGTTATATCTCCATGTAGATCAAAACCCCATCTGGTGAGGATGGTGCGCTGTACATCAGCATCATGACTATGCAGAAGATTTTTTATGGTAGGCATTTTTTCATCCTATTCTGATTTTAACCGCAAAATTACGGAGAAGATTGTTGTTATAATTTGGAAAACGATTTTAAAGATCAAGGAAAAGAATTCAGCAATCCATGGAATCAGTTCTGCAGCAAGGTTTTTTTCAAGGATATTTGGAAGTTCTGGGGAATGATTTGCTGTGTGAAACGCTTGGCACAAAAACATTTTCGTTGATTCTTGAAAAAAAGAAAAGCTCTTTTCATAAACCGCTTAATGCGGTTCTTTTTGAATTTTTCGATGAAGTGTTCCAAAAAAAATATGGAAAATTAGGATCCGAGGGAATTGCCCGTTCCGCTGGAAGATTGGCATTCAAAGTATATAAAGATAAAATTCCCGTGTTTGTAGAGCGTGGTTCTATCGAGAATCGCCTGCTGCCTTTTGCGGAAAAAATTGGTGGAGCATTGCAGGATCTTTTGAATGAACTCAATAAGCAAGCTTTCACCAACCTGGGTATGGAAAGGATTGTGCAAGATAACACTTGGTTATTGAAAGGCAATCTCTGCCTTCCCAAAGGTATGCTCTTGCAGGTAGGTGATCAGCAATTTTTTATGGGGATGCTCGAAAGTATGTTGGAATGGATGGACAGCCGCCATGTATTTCAGGTTGATCAAAAAACAGAGCTTCGAGAACAGCAATCCGGGAAAATCGAACTTCTGATCTCAGTAAAGAGATATGATTAAAAACTAATTTGACAGAACAACCCATGTTGCCTATACTTAGAATGAAATAATAAATGGAACAGATCCGGGGAGCCGTACAGCGGCTGAGAGGAAGAACAAAATCTTCGACCCGAAAAACCTGATCCGGTTAATACCGGCGGAGGGAGAATAAAATGAAATAACATCTCCCTCGCCAATCGAGGGATTTTTTTATGAATAGAGCAGTGATCTTTGCCAATGGGATCGTAAGGGATTATGCCCTTATCCTTCCTTATTTACAGTCACGCGATTTTATCATGGCTGCAGATGGTGGGCTAAAGCATATCCATCATTTGAAATTAAAGCCAGCGCTTGTCATCGGTGATCTTGACTCCATCGCTGCTTCCGATCTGGATATTGCTGAATTCCAACAAACCGAGATTGTGCGTTTTGATAAGGATAAAGATGAGACCGACCTGGAGCTTGCAATTCGGGCTGCCATGGATCGGGGATATCGGGAAATTATGATCGTGGCAGGGTTGGGTGGCAGACTTGACCAAACCATGGCGAATCTTCTTCTAATGCTGCACCCTGATTTTCAGAAATGCACCATCACTTTCGATGATGGCGTCGAAGAAGTCTGTTTGGTGCGAGGGATGTGTGAGATCCAGGGGAACCCGGGTGATATTGTCTCACTCATCCCATTACAAGGTGATTGCAGGGGAGTACAAACGGAAAAGCTGAAATATCCCCTGCAAAATGAAACACTCACACAATTTAAAACGCGCGGTATCAGTAATGTGATGACCGCTACACAAGCAACGATCTCCATTTCAAAAGGAATCGCGTTCTGCATTCATACTCGTAAGAGTCAATAAAGGAGAAAAATGAAAAAACAAATCTTTAGAACAACACTGACAGTTTCAATGCTGGTACTTCTTTTCTTGAGTGCTTGCCAGAAAGAATCTGCAACAGCCAAAGAACCCCGCACACTAACTGTATTAACCCATGATTCTTTTGCAATCAGTGAAAGTGTGATTGCGCAATTTGAAGAAGAGAACAATGTGAAAATTAACTTTGTTCTCAGTGGAGATACAGGTAGTGCTTTGAATAAAGTCATTCTTACCAAAGATGCCCCTCTGGGTGATGTATTCTATGGGGTGGATAATACATTTCTCTCCCGAGCGCTGGAGGAGAATATTTTTGAATCCTATGATTCACCCTTGCTGGCAGATATTCCGGAACAATTCAAATTAGATGATCAAAATCGTGCACTACCGGTGGATTATGGGGATGTCTGTATTAACTATGATAAAGATTATTTCGCAGTTAATAATTTGACTGTTCCGCAAAGCCTGGATGATCTCTTGAAACCCGAATACAAGGGATTATTGGTCGTGGAGAATCCAGCTATTTCTTCCCCTGGTCTGGCTTTCCTGCTTGCTACTATCGCACAATATAGAGAAAATGGCTATTTGGCTTATTGGCAGCAGTTAAAAGATAACGGACTGGTGGTGGTAAATGATTGGAGTACCGCTTATTATACAAACTTCTCCGCTTCCTCCGGGAAAGGTTCACAGCCCATGGTTGTTTCATATGCTACCAGCCCAGCCGCAGAGGTGATCTATGCTACCGAATCTCTGGATGAAGCCCCCTCAGCATCCATTATTGGCGAAAACACCTGCTTCCGGCAGATAGAATTTGTAGGCATCATTAAGAATACTCCCAACCGCGACCTGGCTGAGAAATTTGTCGATTTCATGTTGAGTGTTCCATTCCAAGAGGATATTCCCATGAATATGTTTGTCCTTCCGGTGAATAGCAACGCGCAGCTCCCCGAAGAATTTGTTAAGTATATCCAGATACCGGAGGCCCCTGCGACGCTACCGTATGCGACCATCACAGCATCACGTGAACGCTGGGTTGAAGCTTGGCAGGAAGTGGTATTGAAATAAGGATTTATTGATGCGATTCAGCAGGCGGCAGGTTTTCTTCCTTCTTGGGTTCATCCCCCTTCTTTTTTTGGCAGCCTTCTATGTGCTGCCGCTTGGTGTTGTATTCCAAAAAACGCTGGAGGGATTTCAGGGATCATTGCTCAATAATGGATTGTTGAAAAAGATCGGCGAACCGCTGGCGTTTACTGTTTACCAGGCAGGGCTTTCTGTAATTCTGACCGTCCTGGTGGGGTTCCCGATCGCATATGTGTTTTCACATTTTGAATTCAAGGGCAAAGGTTTCTTCCGGACAGTGGTCACCTTGCCGTTCATCCTGCCCACCGTGGTGGTAGCAGCCGCTTTCAACAGTTTATTGAGTTCCAATGGGTGGCTAAATTTACTGATGATGCACGTTTTCAACCTCGAACCCCCCCCCATTCAAATCATGAATAGTCTGGGGATCATTCTCCTGGCACATGTTTTCTATAACACTTCGGTGTTTGTTCGAGTAGTGGGGGCTGCCTGGGCACAGTTGGAAACAGAGCAGGAACAAGCTGCCAGTACGCTGGGTGCAACGGTTTGGCAGCGCTTCTGGCTGATCACGCTTCCTCTCTTAAAACAATCTATTCTTTCGGCTGTATTGATGGTGTTCTTATTTGATTTCACCAGCTTTGGGGTCATCCTATTATTGGGTGGACCTGCGTTTACAACTCTGGAAGTGGAGATCTATCTGCAAACCACCCAGATGCTCAATCTCCCTCTGGCAGGTATCTTGAGTGTGGTGCAGATGGTGATGACTTTCTTGATATCCTGGTTCATGTTGCGCGATCATCATACTGGCATGGTAACTTTCTTGCCGGATATTAAGAATGAGCGTTTGCGCCGACCATCCAATGGAAGTCAGAAGATTTTACTGGGGGTATTGCTGGTTTTTCTCTTTCTTTTTTTTGTGCTGCCGGAACTCAGTCTGTTATTCCGTTCGCTGGTTATCGTGGAAGCGGATAGCACTGCAAGGGATGCAATTACTACAAAATTCACGCTGGATTTCTACAGAGAACTCTTTCAAAATACCCGGGGATCTCTTTTCTACATATCACCTTTTGAAGCGCTGAAAAATTCCATTTCCTATGCACTGTCAACCACTATCATCGCAGGCATCCTGGGCATCATTGCCGCTTATGGACTATTGAACTTTCATAAAGCCAAGATATTACGCGCTCTGGTAATTTTGCCTTTGGGGACTTCTTCTGTAACTCTGGGCTTGGGATTTTTATTGGCATTTACAAGGTTGGCTTTTTTTCAACAGTTTCCACAGATTCTGATCCCAATTGCACACACGCTGGTTGCCCTACCGGTAGTCATGAATACCCTCTACCCGGCATTTTCGGTTATCCCTGAAAACCTGCGATCTGCTGCCGGAAACCTGGGGGCTACCCCGATAAAAATATTACAAAAGATCGACCTTCCTCTCATCCGTCGCTCTCTGCTGGTGGGCGCTTTATACGCTTTCATTCTCTCCCTGGGGGAATTTGGCGCAACATCCTTTCTTACCCGCCCCGAATATCCAACCATGCCGGTGGCAATCTATCGCTATCTCAATTTACCGGGTGCTTTGAATTACGGACAGGCGATGGCAATGGCTTGCATTTTGCTAGCAGTCTGCGTGCTTTCCATGCTTTTGATGGAGCGGTTTATGATAAAGGATAGAAAATCATGATGAATCCCTGTTTATCTATTCGTGCTGTAAAGAAAGATTATGAAGGGATTCCCCTATTGGGTGGAATTGACTTCGATCTGCATGAAAAGGAAACACTGTGCCTGCTTGGTCCCTCAGGTAGTGGAAAAAGTACATTATTACATATCATCGCTGGATTGGAGAAAATGGATGCAGGCAGCATTCTATGGCATGGAAAAAATATATCCAATCTACCAGTGGAAAAACGCAATTTCGGTTTAATGTTTCAAGATTATGCCCTCTTCCCTCATATGAGTGTATCGGAAAATATTGCCTTTGGACCGCGTATGCGCGGATGGAAGAAAGAAGCCATTCAGGAACGTATTATACAAACATTACAGATCGTTAAAATGGAAAATTTCGCTGACCGCCGTGTGGTTGATTTATCGGGCGGGGAAAAACAGCGAGTAGCGTTGGCACGTACCATTGCTCCCAAGCCTGATCTGTTGATGCTGGATGAACCCCTTGGAGCATTGGACAAGGCTCTGCGAGATGAATTGGGACAGGTGCTGCATGAAATTCTTGAAAAACTGCAAATACCGACCATTTACGTAACACATGACCAAGAAGAAGCCTTCACGGTGGGAGATTGTGTGGCAGTACTGAATTTTGGAAAAATATTGCAGATGGGAACACCAGAAGAAATTTACACTACCCCGGCTTCATTATGGATTGCCGGTTTTCTTGGCTTTTCCAATCAAGTTCCCGCGAAAGTCATTGGATTGAATCCCCTGCTGGTTTCCACAAGCCTGGGAGAATTCGTTTTGCCGAAAAAAAATCTTGGGGTATTAAAAAAGAATGATGACCTGTTTCTGGTCATTCAACCGGAAGAAATACAACTTGCTAAACAAACCCAAGGACGCAATGTGATCAGCGGTGTGGTGCAAGATTCACAATTCCGTGGTGATGGATATCGGCTGACGCTGCGTATGGAAAATGGAACTATCTTCCGATTTCAAGATACGATGCGCAGGGGAATAGGACAGAGAATCTTTCTTGAAATTCCTCAATCGACTTTATTGAGTTACCCTTCCCATGAATAAGAGAATCACCATTATAAAAAGAGATGAACAAGGCAAGCCTGTGTTTCAATATCAGGGTGAAATTTGCCAGCACACAGAGAAAGGATTGCTTGTCTCAGCGATCTTTGGGCTTTCGGAAGTGGTAGAGCAAGATATAACCCTTCTAAAGGGCGACCTGTTTCACGAATGTTATCTCTTCGATAAATGGTTCAATATTTATCAAGTACATGTTGGTCACTCGGAACACATCAAAGCCTGGTACTGCAATATTTGCCGCCCCATGCTTTTTCAGGACGACCGTATTGAATTTGATGACCTGGCTTTGGATCTCTTGGTTTATCCGGATGGCAGGCAGTGCATCCTTGACCGGGACGAATTTCGTGCACTGCACATTAATGGGCACGAACGGCGCCTTGCTTTGGAAGGGTTAGACGAATTACGGACAATTTTCAAAGAAAATAAGATTCCGCATCTAGCAAAATTACTGTAACTGATCATCCGCTGGTGAGTGGACGGATCACAAAGCGCCAGATAATCCAACCAATAAAAAAGATAATAATGGCAGCCACAGCGACTGGAGTGGCAATGGCAAGGATAGATACGCCGGTTGAAGTAACATCTTCCATAATACTGACCGGAACATTTCCGACTCCTGCCGTTCCTGCTGCTACCGCTGGTCGTATGGCAGCCGTCTTGACCAGGTTGACACTGCCTGAAATCAGCAGCCCGAGTGCCAGAGAAAGTACGGGATGAATATCTGTGATGACATTAGCGCTGGCAGCAAATAGAATCGCTCCTGCTGTTGGGCGTACCAGGCTCTGCACCACATCATTGACATGATTGACAACCGGAATTTTATCTAAAACAGTTTCGACCAGGGTTAATACGATCAATAATCCGATGATCCACCAACTGGTTAGCGCATCCCAGGGTTCCTCTAATTGAATAAGGTTGGTGAATTTTGCCAGTAAAGCTGTGACCAATAATGGAATATAAGCATTCAGCCCCGCGCTGGCGGATAATCCAAAACCGGAAAAGACCTGCAACAAAGAACTCATGAAAAATTCTCCTCTATTTATTAATCATATACGTAAAGAATGGAAAATTGGTGTACTGCATTCTTAAATTTGCCATGAAAATGATCTGAAAAATGGCAATTCCGAACCCCAGCATGAACGGGGTGAATGCATCCTGTATATTTTGATAGGTACCTTCTTTATGGGCTACGATCACAAACAGAATGGTATACAGCAATCCGATCAGAATCAATACCGTTATAGTACTGATAAATCCAGCCAGGTTAAAAACGAACATATTTTGGTTGAAAGGAAACAGGAGCAAAACGCTCTCGATTAGTAGCAATAAGCCAACTTCATGCCAATTATTTAAAAGTGCCCTGTTCTCCTTATCCTCCCAAAACACCATATTGACAATGGTCATAATGATCAGCGCAAAGACCATGCCCATCCCGATTCCACTTAGAAAGCGAAGCAAATTGGATGGTTCGTACAGAAGTCGCTGTCGAAACACATCATTGAAAAAGGAATTAATGCCATCTATTGCCCAAAATAAAAAGAAAAAGAGAAAGAGAGCAGAAATTCCCTTACGCGGAATGGCATTTCTTTTCCCTTTTATGCTGAAATAGATCAATCCAATAAAGGCGGATAAATAAGTTCCGGTGCAG
>CAYLUJ010000016.1:22082-29743 GCA_964386805.1 uncultured Pelolinea sp.
GTGCAGCGGCTGCATAATGGAAACTGCTGTTCATTCAAAATGAAAGAATGGGTAGGAAGTTGGTGACAAACAGAAGAGCCAATCCAATTGATCTTTTCGAGCAACCCGGCTGGAGATACAAGAATCCCTGCGCCAAGTGCCACCAGAAAAAAGATGCCCGTCATAATTTTCCAAAAAGAAGGTTTAAATTTCATGGTTTTTCTTGAGACGAAGATTATAGATGATACCCAGAACGGATGCAAGCATCCAATTTCTAGGGTAAAATGCCAGATACATTGGAGATGAAATGAAAAAGTACACACTATTTGTCTTACTGCTGGTGATGCTGTTAACTGCTTGTTCTTCGGGTACAGCATCGACGGCGAAGGAAGCACCAACCTTAACCGCAACGGAACCAGCCCCAACCAACACCCCTGAACCAACCTTTACCCCTACTCCTGATTATCCTGTAGAGGGTATTGGACCGCTTGATTTTCCAACGAATGTCAATCCCCTTACCGGATTGGAAGTGGCGGATGCGCAGACTTTGGCTGAGCGTGTGGTTGCGGCAAAAATTGAAAACCTACCTCGCGAACACCGACCACAGTGGGGATTGAACACGACCGATCTTGTTTACGAATATTACACAGAATTTGGCAGCACACGCTTTGTAGCCCTGTATCATGGAACTGCCCCGGTGAAGGTTGGACCAGTACGTTCAGCGCGTTTTTTTGATATTCATGTTGTGCAGAGTTATAAAGCTGTCTTTCTATTTGGAAGTGCCTATTCGGCTGTTTATGGTCGCATGTGGAACAGCGATATCAGCTCACGACTGGTGGTGGAGGGCAGTTCAACCTACCCGGCACTCTATCGAGAAGCAGTGGACGGCGAGAATATGCTCTTTGCCAACCTTACCCAACTCCCTGCAGCTTTAACAAAAGTAGGGATAAATAATGATCAGCAGGATCTGAGTGGTATGTTCTTCCGCAAGACAATGGATGTAAGTGGATATTCTGCCACGCAGGTGATTGTACGTTTTTCCAGTGCGATCTACAACCGCTGGGATTATGATAGCACCACGGGTAAATATCTACGTTCAGTGGATCAAGCCAATGCTGCATCAGCTGCAGATGAGACCTATGCACCATTAACAGATCAGGCAACCGGTGAAACAATCAGCGCTGATAATGTGGTCATCCTCTTTGTGCCGTACAGCTATTATGTCAAGAATGCAACCGAAGAGGTGATGGAAGTAAAAATGGTCGGTACAGGTGATGCGTTGATCGCGCGTGATGGGCAGATCTTCCCGGTTTTCTGGAAGCGCGAAACAGCCAGTTCCATGCTAACTCTAGTGGATGCAGATGGGAATGCCTTCCCATTCAAACCCGGTAATACCTGGTTTGAGGTGGTTGGAACCTCATCAGAGCGCTTGCAAAATGGTGATTCCTGGCGCATCACGCATGCCATTCCATAAAAAATCGGGTACAATGGAAGAGAAGTAAGAACCCTTTCCAAAGCTATCCTAAGGAAGAGGAGGTGATGTCCACCATGTGTTATGTTAAGCCAAAAGCTGCGGCATCCCTCCTCATAAGCCTCTAAAAGGATGCCGCAGCAAACAAAATGAAAACCGCTCAGGATACCTGGGCGGTTTTCTATTCATGACAATGGAATGAAACAGTAAATTACCAAGGTGCATTGGAAGGTCGAATGGTATTTAAGCTCCAGTAGGCGCGCAACACATTCAGAATTGGATTATCCAGCAGCACTGTTTTATTAACCGGATCAGTACCCAATTTATAGTTAAAATCATCTACTTCCAGTCCAAATGGTTCATAACCGCTAGACCATTCCCAGATGGCGTAATTCCAACCTCCGCTTTCGAAAAGACCCAGCAGGTCATACAGGTAATCAGCGGCGCCAGGCACCCAGCGTTTAACCCCAAATTCATCCATTGCGATAGGCACATTATATTTTTTTACATATTGGCGAACAGGCTGCAAAAGAGTGGAGAGGTAATTTTTATCGAATTGCTCTGTTTCGTCATCTTCATCAACATCAAATGTATCCGGGTAGCCATTCTTCCCATATTTGCTCTGGTGTGTGTAAGTAGCATAGGGCATGTATTGATGAACAACATATACCACATTCTCTGCGTCAACGGGGGTAAGAGATGACAGCCAGGCAACGCTGCTGTATCCATCTGCGCCAACCAGGATGGGTGTTTCTGTGTCTACTGCCCGGATGGCGCTGACCATCTGCGGGTAGAACATGACCCAATCAGCCAGCGTACCGCCATAGGAACGGAAGAATTTTTTTGGCGAGTCGATATCATACAATATATCAGCGGCATTGGGCTCGACCATCAATTTGTATCCCACCACCGTTGGATTATTACGGTAGTGTTCTGCAGTATATTGCCACATTTCCGCCCATGCTGCCTGTGCATTGGCATCGCTCCAAACAATATCATTAAAATAATCGTCATAATAGGATACATCCGAACAGCATAAGCTCCATTCCGCTTTCCCAGGACCCGTACGGAAGGCAATGGTAGCAAACATATCTGCATTGGCGATCATCTCCAGCATGGCATCCAGATTGCGCTGCACTTCCTGGTCTACCTGATAGGGCGGATTTTCAGTAAAGAGCCCCGGAGCGGAAATGACCACGTAATTGGCACCCAGGGATGCCAGTAAATCAAAATCTTCCTGAGCGAAGGGCGGGCCAACCCTACCACTGCCTTTGGAATCACCATCCACTTCTGGAATAACCAGTGCCTGCCATATATTTACACCACGCAGCATGGGTGTATCCCCTGTCCACAGGTCGATCTTGTGCTTAACTACCGTTGCGGAGTTTGATTCAACGACCATGGGTGTGGTAACTGGTAGCGTTGGGGTTTGGGTCAGTTGAATAGATTCTTCATAAGTGACCAATTCAGGCAAAGGGTGACAAGCCGACAAGAAAAAAATACTGGTCAACAGAATCAAGAATGGGTGTTTTAATTTCATTTCTCCAATTATAGTTTGATTAGCAGAAGCATTAAGTATCCGTCTCTTGTCCAATCGGAAAAAGGTGCAGTTTGTGTACAATGTTAAACATAGAAATTTTTGAGGAGGAAGATATGAAGTGCACTCATCATTTATTACTCTATTTGTTGTTGATCGGCTTGCTCATATCAGGTTGTAAAGGAGCACAGCGAACCCAATTGAATACCTCAGCGGAAGAAGATACGCTGGTCATATTTAAACAGGGATTGATCAAAGATGAGCAGGATACGTTGCAACAATTTTCCACAGCAACCCGCTATGAACTTCAATTGACCCTGAGTGAATCGTACGCTGAAATTGAAGGACAGGAAAAAATTACTTACTGGAATAATGAAGATGTGGCGCTGGATGAAATCTACCTGCGCATGTTTCCCAACAATGCCGGGGATAATATGGTGGTTTCCAAAATATTGGTGGCAGGGGAGGAAAGCCCCGTCAATATCGAATATGAAAACACAGCCTTGCGCGTGGATTTACCGACGGCATTCCAGCCTGGTGAAAGCATTGCCCTTGATCTGACGTACACGGTTCAAATCCCCACTACTTTTGGTGGCAATTATGGTTTGTTCAGTTATATCGATGGAATACTGGCGCTCGATCAAACGTATGCCATTATTCCTGTTTACGATGATGAAGGTTGGAATGTGGAGATCCCCGCACTCAATGGGGATATGATCTACACTGATCCTGCCTTTTTCACAGTGACCATTCAAGCACCAGCAGATCTGATGATCGCATCTTCTGGTGTGGTGGCGGAAGAACAGGAAAAGGATGGCATAAAAACCCAAACCGTGGTGGCTGGCCCAGTGCGTGATTTTTACCTGGCAGCCAGCGAAAATTATGTTGTTGTGAGCGAACAGGTCGGAGAAACGCTGGTTTCAAGCTACTACCCGGAGGGATATGCAGAAGGTGGAGAGTATGTGTTGGAAGTGGGGGTGAATGCGCTGAAATCCTTCAATGAACGGCTTGGAACCTACCCGTACACTGAGTTGGATCTGGTAGGTACACCCATGCAGGCAGGAGGGATGGAGTACTCCGGCATTGTGGCAATGAGTATCCAATTTTATGATCCCGATGTGGTTTATTCCGGTATGTCCGCCTTCACCTTTCTTGAATCTGCTACGGCACACGAGGTGGCACATGAATGGTTCTTTGACATAATTATGGATGACCAAATCGATGAACCCTGGATCGATGAAGGCATGGCACAGTTCTTGACATCCTTGTATTTTGAGGATACTTACGGGTCAAGTGCTGCCAGCAGCTACCAGGAATCGTGGTATTCCCGCTGGAGACGGGTAGATAGCAAACTGATGCCGATCGGTTTGCCGGTGCGTGATTATACGGAAGCAGAGTATGGAGCTATCATTTACGGACGTGCACCACTTTTTATTCAGAGCCTACGCGAGAAAATGGGAGATGCGGTATTCTTTGGCTTTCTGAAGGCACTTTTCGAAGAATATGAATGGGGCATTCTCACCACCGAAGAATATCGTGCAGAAGCGGAGAAAGCTTGCAGATGTGATCTGCAGGAAGTTTTTGAAACCTGGGTTTATTCACAGTAGAGAATGATTATTCGTAAGGCGCATTTCTCTATGCGTCGATAAAAAGACGGAATTGAAATCCTGTCCCACGGTAATTTTGTTGGGCACGTTTCCATACGTGCCATCAAAAAAACAGAGAGTGAATTCAGCTCTTAATCATTTCACTTTTCTATTCTCTCATCTGGGTATGAGATCAGGCTCTTCTCTACGACATACACACATACAATTGGGATTGATCTCCGTAGCAATGCAGTTCTCATCATAATAGAGAAAATTAGCGCAAAAACATTCACAACCGGGTTCGGTTTCAATCGTGGCACAATCCTGACTGCAGGGGTAGGGGTTCTTGATGATCTTATACAGCAAGCAATCCTTTTTTGAACTGGAAGTGAGTTTGTAGGTCAGCCATTCCATGCCAAATTCTGCCCCATTGGCTTGGATGAGAAAACTACCCTCGAATTGCTCGGTCAGTTTACGTTCATTCAACAGACGTGCTACTGGTAGCATCTTTCCTAGAAATTTCTCGCCATTTTGAAAGCCCACGAAGCATATCGTAGTTTCTGTAAGGGTATTGTTTTGTAAACGTAGATTGGTGCCTTTGATCTCTGATGAAACGAGAATGTCACCTGCCAATGTTCCCTCAACGAAATTGCTTCCCGAGTAATATTCCAGACCGTTGGCTTTGAAGAGCGTCAGGGTAAATCCCTCTGGTAAACTTCCGAGAAGCTGCAGGTTTTCACCGCAGTGAATAACCAGATTCTCTGCAGCGATTACGATCACCGGCGTGGGAGTGCTGGTGGGTGCATGGGTAGGGGATGCGGTGGACTGCAAAACAGTATCTTGGGCAGGCTGCACATCATCCACTGTCTGACAGGCAACCAGCACCAAACTGATCAGAAGAAAAAAAATGAGAGTTTTTTTCATGGTGGTTCTCGCGGCAATCACAACAGGTGATTAACAATTTTAACTATTATCTATCGAGTCTAAATCATTTTCTCAATTGTAAATCGGAATTTGTTTGTGGAGTGGATGCGCCGCAATAGCTTTTCTTTTATAATGAGGTATGGGATCAAAGAAGATGATTTCGAAGAAAATTAACCCATTTCTGCAAAAACATGGTTATCTTTGCCTATTCCTTATAGCACTACTGGTCTTTCTTTTTTATCCGAATGTGGGTATTTATGATTGGGATAAGGAAGTGCTCTATACTACGTATATTAAAAGTAGCCTGCTCGATTTTAAGCAATTTCCACTTTTTTTATGGAACAGCGCATATTTAGCTGGTTACCCGGCGGTGGATCAGAGTGCATTTTTTGCTGCCAACCCCGAGACCATGCTGTTCACTCCGTTTCTTCCATTGCTGTTCCTGCTCTCAGCGGAGGTTTTTCTCAAACTGCTGGTGATGTTGAACGGAGCCTTGGGTGTGATGGGTGTGCTTGCATTGGGAAAGAAACTGCACTGGCAACCCCAACAAACGCGTATTTTTTCAGCCCTTTTTTTACTTTCTCCGATCGTGATTCAACATGTGGCGATCGGGTATCTGCCCTGGATCAATCTCTACTTATTCCCCTGGCTGTTGTATTTCCTGCTGTCCGATAAGGTTTTAGTGCGCGGTGTAGGCAGTGGCATGGTGTTGGCGCTGGTATTGCTGCAGGGTGGGTCACATGTCTTTGTGTGGCTGGCTCTTTTTACTGCTCTGTATATGCTGTGCAGCTCTATCCTTTGTAAAAGTATAAAAGATCTGCTCTCAATTCCACTGATATTCCTATCTTCGGTTGGCATGGCACTGCCACGTTTTTATCTATCCTTGCAATCCTTTGCTTCATTCTCGCAGCGCTTCTTTTCCGGATATTCCTTAAAGGCATTTCTAAAATGGGGTTTGGTTCCGCCATTTTTTACTCCAGCCAGCATGGATGATATCGAATACTTCATTGAAGAGTATATTGATGGAGTTCCTTATTGGGATGGAGAAATTTTCTGGGGTGGAATGATCATTCTGGTAGTACTACTGCCTTTCTTATTCTTCTATTTGCATAAGAAAAAATCACAGAACAACGACATAAGAAAATCTACATTCGCAGTAGCATATACCAGCGCTGTTTTGTTATTGTTCTCTTTCGATGGGTTGTATGAGAAACTGATCACATTCATATCCGAACAACTGCATCTGCCTGCATTGGAAGGCATGGAAAAATATCCTTTCCGCTTTGCTATCCCGGCTTATTTTGGATTTGCATTTGTGATCGCAGTTTGTTGGTTGGATTGGCCGGACTTTTTTAGAAATACTGCTGCATCCATGAGAAAAATGCTATATTTTTTTACGCAATGCTGTGCTTGGCTCAAGGGACGCAGAAAAGTGCCGAGTTGGCTGGCAGGTATCCTGTTGGGGCTGTACTTTGTGAGTTTAATAGTGAAACCAGTGCTGCTGGCATGGCTGCAAACACAGATCAATCTGGCGTACAGCGGGCAGGGTGCAGCCTGGCTGGCGGAGTTCATGGAGAAAACCAGCAGTATCCCGGTAGAAAATTACTTTATGAAAGCAGCAACGCTGTATGGGTACGTGCAGCATTTGTTCCTAGGAATCGCTATATTCTTTACTCTTCTTTGGGTTCTGGCGACTGTTCAAATTTCAAATCAAGAAAAACAAATTTCACATGGTCCGCAAGAGAAATTTCCTCTATGGGTTTTGGAAGTGCTGCTGGTTGTGCCGCTGCTGTTGGCATTCGGGATGTGGTGGCGGGTGGCATTGGCAACACCGCAAAATACTACGACAACTCTGAAAATGGAAGCCCCTGAAATTTCAAAAATATCAGATACAGATCCCACACAGGTTGACCTTCTTTTCTATTCTCCTCTTTCTGTTCATCTAGCTGTCAGTGAAATACAGGCTGATTCTGTTTTAATCTTTAATAACGTTCCGGCATCAGACGCGAAGTTCCTGGAGATCGCAACGGGCAATGCGTCGTTCATCGACCAGGATGGAAAACTGGGAATAAAGATCGATCAAAATGGGGAAATTGGCATTCGGGTGAATCAGAAACTCATTCTGATTCCCTCTTTGATCGCAGGGCTAACCTGGCTGGTGTGT
>CAYLUJ010000017.1:0-29043 GCA_964386805.1 uncultured Pelolinea sp.
ATCTCGATGCGGGTGGTGATGGATTGGATTCCAACGGTTCGATCGATATGAATAACGGTACGGTCATCGTTAATGGTCCCACCAATGACGGCAATGGTGCGCTGGATTACCAGGGAACTTTCACCCTGGATGGCGGTTTGCTGGTCGCGGTGGGCAGTTCCGGTATGGCTATGACCCCCACCACCGATTCCACCCAGTATTCTGTGTTGATGAACTTTTCCTCTATGGTGTCAGCAGGAACCATGCTGCACTTTGAAACCTCGGATGGTGCAGAGATCGTTACTTTCATCCCCGCCAAGAATTACCAGTCTATTCTCATCTCTTCCCCGGCGATTCAGGATGGTATGACCCTTGACCTGTATTATGGCGGTACCTGCACCGGTATCCTGACCGATGGTCTGTACAGCGGTGGCAGCTACAGTGATGGCACGCTGCTCACCAGTCTGGATATCACCAGCGTGATCACCGGCTCCGGTATGGGCGGTGGCATGCTGCCCGGTGGCGGAGGGGGCGGCAGGCAGAGACCGTAGTTGATCAAAAAAAGATCAACTTTTATAAAAAGATTTAGTTTTCTCCGAGTCTTTTTATTTATGGAAAATTCTTTATTCTAGATATAGAATAATTTTGATCATTAATTCAAAGGAAATAAAAGCTTTGTTATCTGATGCTAAGCGTTGAATTACTGGGAGATGAACTATGAAATATCTTCAAAAAACATTCTTGAAAAACTATATAAAACAATTCTCCGATTTTTATGTTAGTAGAATTTTACTTTTCTTCGATATATTGAGTTTGTTTTTTCTTGTAATCCCGACAATAGAACAAAAATTGTCACCTTCTCTTCCGGTATATGTATTAATTATTAATGCATTAGGGACTGTTTTTATAGCAATTGAAATAAAAAAAGAAGATAAATATAGAGTCCTTCAACAACCTCTTAAGCAACTAAGAGAACATACTTATCATATCAATTCTATAAAGCTTTCTAATTCCCATAATCGGATTGCATCTTGTGGGGGTGATAATCACGCGATAGTGTGGGATTATCCATCTGGGAAGGTTTTGTCACGGCTGAAACATGATTCATGGGTAGGGAATATTGCTTTTTCTAAAGATGAAACAAAGTTATTTTCTATTTCTGGTAAAGGAACATTTTATATTTGGGATATTCATAGTAATAAGATTATTCAAAGTTATGGATTGTGTGTTGGGCAAACTAGAGGATTAGATATATCACCCGATGGAACAAAAATTGTTACCTCGGGTGATGATGGGCAAATCATTATTTCAGATATAGATCATTCGATCATATATTATGAAGAGAAGATTTCGCAAGGTGAAATTAGAAAAGTTGTATTTAATCATAAAGGTGATTTGATTGCATTTGGAAATAATCTTGGAGAAGTTTTTACTATTAATTTAGGAAAAGATACAGAAACGCGGCGGATATATAAGAATCCTGATAATGAAATGATTCGTTCTGTTCATTTTAATCACAGTGATAATTTATTAGCGATTACCGATAGTGGTGGCTTTTTAACAATTTTTGACATTGAGAATAATAAGCAAAACCATTGGAAATGCCATAATGGTCACGCAGTATGTTGTAGTTTTTCTGATGATGATCGTTATATAGCAACAGGTGGACAGGATAATGTAATAAGAATTTGGTCATTTAGCGATAACTTACTAATGAAGAAATTTGAAATTCATGGGCATACGAATACTATTACGAATATTATTTTTAATTCAAATGAAAAAAGACTTATCAGCGCAGGTCGAGATGAGATAATTAACATTTGGAATATTGAAGGATTAAATTCTCTATAGTATTTAAAAGATAGATAGTAGTTTCCTCCCCTATTCATAGGTGAGGTGGGGTATGTCATTCAGAGGGAGCGCAGCGACCGAAGAATCTCACCATTTCCGTTTTACTTCCGGAACATATCGCAACGACCAGCCCTTTTTTTACGTCATTCTCAGCGCCAGTCGTCGGTGGGTTCCCAACCCACCATCACAATGATTCATAAATACCTCCCCCATGCATGGGGCAGGTCAGGAGGGAGAAAACCCTGCCACCCAATCCTTTACCCGCTGTTCGATCTGATCGCGAATTTCACGGAACTTAGCGAGCTTTTCCTTATCTGTGCCTTCGAAAGCTGCCGGATCTTCAAACGACCAGTGCAGGCGGTGATTCACACCTGGCCAGGAAGTGGGGCAGTTCTTTTCGGCATTATCACAAACCGTGATCAAGTAATGGAAAAATGTCTTCCCAAGATAAATTTCAATACCTTTCGAGGTTTGACCTGAAATATCGATTCCGCTCTCCTGCATCACCTGGATGGTCAGGGGATGGATCGGTCGGGGTTCCAGTCCGGCGCTGAACGCTTCGAACTGCTCCCCGCCGTATTTCCGTAAGAAAGCTTCCGCCATCTGACTGCGTGCCGAATTGCCTGTGCATAAAAAGAGAATACGTGTGGTCATTCTACCTCCTTGGATTTCTTCTATTCGTATCAATGCGAATGTACTGATGCAGGGTTAACATCGTATTAAAAAGCGCTTAGAGTGGCGTAAAGAATAAAAGCACGATTGTGTCATACTGTTTTGCGTATAGCTGAAATAACGAAGTGTATGGTGTTTATTTCGTTCGAAAGAAAGCGTATATTTTATTCCGCTGTCAGCTCTCCCCCAGGAAAGGTCGGTCAAAGCGATTTTCATAGGCGCCATTTTTCTGCAACTGCCCGTCAAAATATGCATTAAAAGCTGGTGTACGCATGGCTTTCTTTAGGGAAGGAACGATCAAGGCGGGAATGCGCTCCGGGTTGGCGATCTGGCTCAATACCTTTTCATCCAGCTTGCCGGCGTTCTTGAGCGATTCTCCCAGCCGTTGCAAATTTTGGAACAATTTTTGGTTGGCCTGGGGTGGCATGGCGTGGATCCCTTCTCCTCCGCCCTTGATGATCGTTCCCAAGTAAGGGGATCCCAGCCGTTTAGCCAGTTTTTCCAGGTAGCGCTCCACATAGCGAGAGTGCAGGCTTTCTGTAAAACCCGATTGCACCAGAAAACCGATGGGTGGGTTGCCGGATCGTTTGAGCAGGGGCTGCAAGGCATCGATGAAATGCGTGACGATGCTTGGCATGCAGTCTGTGTACAACGGGAATCCCAGCCACACACATTCCGCGGCTTTGAATGCCTGCACATGGTTCTCCGTATCTTTCACGTTCCACAGGTGGAAGAGCTGGATGTGCCCCTTGAAGCTACGGGTGAATTCGTTCAACATGATGAGCGTGTTGCTGCCTTTTTCACCGCGCGGAGAACCGTTGAACACTGTGATGCTGTGGGGCGGTTGCATGGCGGTGAAGGGCATGGCTTTCAAGGAACGTCGGTAGAGATGGGACCCCTTCTGTGGGTGCAGCATTTGGTTGGCGATCTGCTCCGGTGTTTCCTGGCTGGTCGCGAAAAATTCCAGGCGTGATTTACTGTTCAAAGCTGTTCGTGCAAAGATATCAGTCAGGATACATATATCTTCTTCATCCGTTGTGGATTCCTTTTCCACCAACATACCGATGCGCGGATAGTGCGGGTAGCGTGCCACATGGTGCATCTCGCCTTCTGCGATCTCCATATTGGGTAGTAGGAGGGGCAGGTGCTTGTCGAGTGCGCGTTTGAGAAGCTCGCTGGGGAAGCCCATCACCAGCGGTGAAGCCCACAGCACGAAATCGGAGTTGATGACGGTTTTATCAAGCAGGTCGGAATCATCCTTCAACACACAGTGCCCGGGGGTTTTTACCCAGCATTTAAAACAGCCAGTGCAGTTGCGGATGTTCATCTCGCGCAGTTTTAAGTGTATTACTGCATGTCCGTCTTTTTCAAGGATCGGTATTAATTTATCGGTATATGTCTCCAGGACATCTTTGGCTGGTGAACCATTTAGAATTGTGATCTTCATATTTTCCTTTGTTAAAACCATGGCGAAATGAAATTCATTCATTCCATGGAACGATATGTAAAAACCTTTTTGATTATAAATTCAAAGAGGTTATTAAACAAAGAGTGTACGAAGGGATTCGAACAAACCAAAGATCATTGATTGTTCTTTCAAAGACATTATGAAGATTTTTCAAATTCAGTCAACCAATCTTTGATACGCTGCTCGATCTGATCGCGAATTTCACGGAACTTAGCGAGCTTTTCCTTATCTGTGCCTTCGAAAGCTGCCGGATCCTCAAACGACCAGTGCAAACGGTGATTCACTCCTGGCCAGAATGTAGGGCAATTCTTTTCGGCATCGTCACATACCGTGATTAAATAATGGAAAAATGTTTTTCCAAGATAAACTTCAATACCTTTTGAAGTTTGACCCGCTATATCGATCCCGATCTCCTGCATCACCTGAATGGTCAGAGGATTAATTTCCTTTGGTTCCAATCCAGCACTGAAAGCTTCAAATTTATCTCCGCCATACTTTCGGAGGAATGCTTCTGCCATTTGGCTGCGCGCTGAATTCCCTGTGCATAAAAAGAGAACACGTGTTGTCATTGCTTCTCCTGATTCTTCTATTCAATTATCTACTTTTTTAAATAAGGTGAGATTAACAGTGTATTAAAGTATCTTTAGAAGAAGGAGATGAAAAATAATAAAAACAGCACAGGAATTCCTGTGCTGTTCGTGGTGGGCGCGGAGAGACTCGAACTCACGACCTCACGGATGTGAACCATAACCGGAAAGTGCGGCGAAATTCATCATCGCTGACCTCACGGTTAGTCCTTTTTTAGGGGCTATGAGGTCGTGGATGCTTGCTTTTCCTTATGTTCTCAATGCGAGGTATGCAAGCAGCGGTAGCCTTCAAATCGGCTACCTCCTTTCTGAATTTATTAAAGTCCCATCAGCCAATAAACCATCGTCCTTAGTACATTAATTCTATCATAAATATTTTCTTGGATTTGATTGGTATTAATAACTTTTTACCATAATAAATATACTTGATCTTGTAAACAATACAACTAGTAACAAATATTGCATTTTTAGGAAATGCATTCTGAAACTTAATTGTTAACAAAGAGATTTATTAAAAAAGAATATCTTTTGAAAAATTTTGATTGTTGAATTTTTATCGATAATAGTATAAATTGTATTTAGGGCTTTTTTATGGAGGGTTAAAATGGATAATATAATCCGAATTAGAATAGGCGATATTGAAATTGAGGGAAATGAAAATTTCGTAAAAGATAACGCAATTGATATCATTGAACAAATATTTATCAGAATTGAAAAATATAAATATAAATCACCTACTGAATTAAAGACGACAGGAAAACCTAATAATAACTATTCAGATTTAGCTGAACAGTCAATTAATGACTATACTGAGAAATTTGAATTAAATAAAAGTGGTCCAGATCTAGTAATCGCCGCAGCATTGAAATTGACATTTACCGATAAAAAAGATAAATTTTCAAGAACTGATATTATTTCAGAGATGAAAAAATGTACAGGCATCTATAAACCAACGATGATTTCGAATTTAACTAAAACTCTAAATAGATTGAAGAAAAATAAGCTAATATCATATCCAAACGACATTTATGCACTGACAGCAGAATACAGGAAAACCTTTGAAGCAAATCTCTAACAGTACTTACGAACAATTATTATTTAAACCAAATCTTTCACAAAAAGATAGAATTCTATTGCTTTTGTCGTACAATAATTTCTCTCCGAAATCGGTAAAAGATTTGAAAAGTATTGGCTTAAATCTCGGTCTAACTGAAATAGTTAGATGGAATGTTTCTCAGATATTAAGTAATTATAATAATTTGGTTATTTCAATTGATAGGAAATGGAATATTACTTCAGAAGGAAAACAACATATTATTAGTCTTATCGATAGTAAAACAAACCCCAAGGAACACATTATTGAGAGTGGTTTTGATGATGACCTAATCGATCAAATCACAAATAAGGATATAAGATTATTCACTGAACAAGCTGTTGGGTGTTATAAGGAAGGTTTTTATAGAGCGTCAGTGGTCTTAGCTTGGGAAGGTGCAATTTTTGTTTTATATGATTATGTAATAAAAAACAGTCTAATCGCTTTTAATAACGAAGCCACACGTAGATTTCAAAACAGAAGGGAAAGATGGAAATCGGCGATTAATGCTGATGATTTAACCAATATGAAAGAAAGTGAATTCCTGGAAATATTAGTGACAATATCAATTATTGGAAAAAGTGTTAAAAAAGAATTATTACACAAATTAGATTTAAGGAATTCTTGCGGGCATCCGAATTCATTAACTATTAGTAAACTGACTGTAGCATCTTATCTTGAGTTCTTGGTAGAAAATATTTTTCAGAAATTCTGATATTTTATCGTAAACATTAATAAGAAATGTATAGAAAATTCTTTTCAAACGTTTGAATTTCAATTAACAAAGAAGCTAATTCCCAAGAATAAAACGCAATACAAAAAACCAGAGAGCATCGAAAAACTAATTAACTTTCTTATCATAGTTTATTATCTTTGTGTTTACTGTTTATAAATTCCACCGATCAGCTGGTGAAGCCAAGCGATGTGCGTTGTTGATATCGATCTGTGCAAAATGCAAATAATGCCTTGTCATGGTTGGATCATTGTGTCCCATGAGGTATTGCAACGAAAAAACATCCCCTCCATTCCTCAAGTATTGAATTGCAAAGGTATGTCTAAAGCGGTGAGGATATACATTTGCCACCCCGGCTAATTTACCAACATTCAGGACGGCTAATCTGATGCTTCGGCGGTCCATTGGTCTGTTTTCTATTGTTAGAAATAATGGATCGGTCTCAAAGACCTTACCCCTCGACAGAATGTACTTTTTCACTGCCTTTAGACTAGCCTGACCAATTCTCACAACTCGCGATTTATTTTTCCGTGAGGAATTGATAGGGCGGATAAAGATCATCCCATCATCCAGGTTGATATCCTTGATCCTGATCTGAGCGCATTCACTCACACGAACCCCTGTATCCAGCAACAATAAGATCAATGCCTTATCGCGGTAAGCACTTCTACTTTTTCTATAATACGTTTCCCCATCTCTTATTGATTGAATTGGTTTTGAACATTGTCTTACAAGGCGGCGGATTTCTTCTTCCTCAAATGGGACAATTTCCGGATACGAAACTTTAGGTTTTGCCAAGTCCAGATCTGGTCGTGGGATTTTCAATTCTTCATTTGCCCATTTGAATAGGGAATGAACAGCACACCAGGCATTACGAAGAGTTGTAGTTTTATAATGAGATTTTTCTCCAAGACCAGATTGCTTGGGTTTATATTCAAATCGTAAAAAATACATGAAATTTTTTAATTGTTCACTCGTGATTTTTGAGATCTGTGGATCCTCTGTGAATTCGATCAGTTGGTCGAAATGTGTTTGGTACCCCCGAATTGTATTCTCGCTATAACCATCGGCGATTTTTGTAATTTTGTAACCACAGATTGCTTCAGACAGCTTCATTTTTACCTCCTGAGCTTTGCACTTAATAGATATATTGATTATGTGTCAAACTGTGGTTTATTGGCTTCTGTAGATTACATAACTCCCCTGGAACAGCCAACTATGCAGTCGGCTGTTCTTCAATATGGGCGCGGAGAGACTCGAACTCACGACCTCACGGATGTGAACCGTGCGCTCTAACCAGCTGAGCTACGTGCCCGTTTGTGACCTAGATTATAGCAAAGCTTTAGCTGTTTGGGTAGAGAAATGGATAGAAAATTTCACAACATAATGCTTTATTCATTTATTCAATAAACCAGCCAACTTGCTTTGTTCCATTTCCCTCCCCCCCAACGTCATTCAGAGGGAGCATCGCGACCGAATCTCTCCATTTCTTTTCTATTTTTCAAAGCTTGTTGTAGCGATATATTCACATCCAGATTTTCTTCATGAACTCACTACACTATATAAAAGATCATGTGCTGAAAAATTACTTTACTCCAATGAAATGACAAAATCTTGGTTTAAGCCTATACTATTCACAGAAGATAAATAGTACCAGAGGGATTAACCGCACATGCCATCAGAAGCCAAAGCAAGGATCAAGATCAACCAAAAGCTAGAGAGAGCAGGCTGGCGCTTCTTTGATGATGAATATGGCAAAGCCAATATTGAATTGGAAAGCCATACCCAAATCACAAAAAAGACGTTCAACGAATTCGGGGAAGATTTTGAACGAACAGAGCATGGGTTTTTAGATTTCCTACTTTTAGATGAGGATGGTTTCCCCTTTGTGGTGCTGGAAGCCAAGAAAGAGGACAAGAACCCGCTGGATGGCAAAGAACAAGCCCGCGCCTATGCTAATTCTGAAAATATCCGCTTCGTGATCCTTTCCAATGGCAATGTGCATTATTTCTGGGATTTATATAGAGGAAATCCGGAAATCATCACCGAATTCCCCACGCTGGAATCATTGAAACACAGACTGGATTACCAGCCCGACCCGCGCAGCTTGTATGATGAAAAAGTAACCGAAGATTATATTGCCATCTCGCAGGATGCTACTTACAGGAGCGATCCGCGCTGGATCAACCCGGATAAACGCGCGGCTTTCATCGAAGAAAAGGGATTGAATTTTTTGCGCTACTACCAGCTCAATGCGGTGAAAGCCCTGCAAGAAGCAGTGCGCAAAGGCAATGACCGTTTCCTGTTTGAAATGGCGACCGGCACCGGTAAGACACTGGTAGCTGCTGCCGTGGTGAAACTTTTTTTACGAACGGGGAATGCCAAACGCATCTTATTCCTGGTGGATCGTATTGAACTGGAAAAGCAAGCATATAAAAATTTCATTCTGTACCTGCACAGTGATTATGTCGCGGTTATCTATAAAGAAAACCGCAGTGATTGGAAGAAAGCGGAAATTGTCATTTCCACCGTTCAAAGCCTCACTTCTAATAATAAATATTTGAAATTATTCTCGCCGACCGATTTCGACCTGATCATCTCGGATGAAGCGCACCGCTCCATCAACGGCAACGCGCGCGCGGTCTTTGAGTATTTCGTGGGATACAAATTAGGCTTGACCGCCACCCCGAAAGATTATTTAAAGAACATCGATCCCAATGAACTGAACCAGCGCGACCCGCGCGCTTGGGAGCGACGGCAGTTGCTGGATACCTATGCCACCTTCGGTTGCGCGAGTGGAGACCCCACCTTCCGCTACAGTTTGCTGGAGGGGGTACGGGATGGATATTTAATAAACCCGATCGTGGTGGACGCGCGTACCGAGATCACTGCGCAATTGTTATCCGAGCAAGGCTATGCGGTGACACAGGAAAATGAAGAAGGAGAGGAAAACGAGCAGATCTTTTTCAAGGGCGCTTATGAGCATCGCTTTTTTTCAGAATACACTAATCGGATGATGTGCAAGACATTCCTCGAAAACGCCCTGCGCGATCCGCTCAGTGGTGAGATCGGCAAATCCATCGTGTTCTGCGTCAGCCAGGAGCATGCTTCGAAGATCACGCAGATCCTCAACCAGTATGCCGATCAAATGTTCCCGGGCAAGTACAACTCCGATTTTGCGTTGCAGATCACTTCCAATATCGTGGAAGCGCAGAATCATGCCATGCATTTCGCGGGTAACAATTTGAATGGCACCACGCGCTTTCTAGAGAACTATAAAAGATCGAGTAAAACCCGGGTTTGTGTAACCGTGGGCATGATGACGACTGGTTATGACTGCCGGGATATTTTGAACTTGTGCATGATGCGCCCGATCTTTTCTCCAACCGATTTCATCCAGATCAAAGGAAGGGGGACGCGAACCTACACCTTTCAATATGAGCGCGGGAGGGGTGAGCAGCGTAAAAAGATCAAAGCGGAGAAAGAACACTTCAAACTTTTTGATTTTTTCGCTAACTGTGAATACTTTGAAGAAGATTTTGACTATGACGAAATATTGAAATTGCCTGTTCAAGCAGCCAAAAAAGGGATCGGAGAAACTATCCCTGCGCCATTTGAAACGATCGACGAAATAACTGTCTTTGTGCCTGATCCCTTGAAAACATACCAGGAAACCCCCATTGGATTGGAAGGCATGGAGATCGACCGGCAGCTCTTCGGCAAACTAGCGAAGCCGGTACGCAACGATGAAGATATCAAAGATGCCATCCAAAATGACCAGTGGGAGCGCGCTATTAAGTTGTTTCGTGAGCGTTATGAGGATAAACCGGAACTCTACATCACGCTGGAGAAACTGCGCCAGGCAGAGCATTTAGACCGGCGCCTAACTTGGCGCGAAGTGCTGGAGCGCATTTTTGGTGTCATTGACCATTTCAAGAGCAAAGATGAACTGCTGGAAGAAGAAATAGACCAATTCATCGCCATCCACAAACCCGAAGCAAAATATGTGCGTCCCATCCAAAATTTCATAAAAGCTTACCTAACCGACCCGGAGATCAGAAAAATTGTGGATACCAAATCATACGCCCAATTGGCGACCAACCCGAAATTATCTATGGCGGATATCCAAACGCTGAATGGCTGGCGGGATACCGTGCCGGAGTATATTAAAGACTATATCGTACTGAATACCTATTTGAATTAGAGGAAGGCACCTGATGAACAATGGAACCAAACAACACATCGACGCTGCCCGCCAGGTACTGGTGGGCAAGGTTCCTGACCCCAAGGCGCAGGTGGAGCAGATCACCAATGCCCTGATCTATAAATTCATGAGCGACATGGATTTGCAGTCGGTCGAGGTGGGCGGCAAAGCCAGCTTTTTTGTGGAAGGCTATGAGCAGTATGCCTGGCAGAAGCTCCTAGATCTGCGCCTCTCGGGGCAGGAACGCATGGACTTGTACGTGCGCGGCTTGGATAGCATGGCGACCAACCCGCATCTGCCGGAACTGTTCCGCGCCATCATGAAAGGCGCTTTTTTACCCTACCGCGACCCGGAAACCTTGAATTTATTTCTCAAAGAGATCAACTGGTTCACCTATGAGCACAGCGAAAACCTGGGGGATGCCTATGAATATCTGCTCTCGGTGCTGGGCTCACAGGGCGCCGCCGGGCAGTTCCGCACCCCGCGCCACATCATTGATTTCATGGTGGCGGTCATGCAGCCGCAGAAAGATGAGAAAATCCTTGATCCCGCCTGTGGGACGGCGGGATTCTTAATATCTGCCTATAAATACATCACAGCGCAGCATCAAGAAAAAGAACTGACCCCCGACGAGAAGCAAAAATTAGCCAGCAACCTGGTGGGCTATGATATTTCTCCCGATATGGTGCGCATCTCGCAGGTCAATATGTACCTGCATAACTTCCCTGACCCCCAAATATATGAATATGACACCCTCACCAGTGAAACGCGTTGGGAGGATGATTTCGATCTGATCATGGCGAACCCGCCCTTCATGTCGCCCAAGGGTGGCATCATCCCGCACCAGCGCTTTGCCGTTCAAGCCAAGCGCTCGGAAGTGCTGTTTGTGGATTACATCATGGAACATTTGACGCCGCACGGCAGGGCGGCGGTCATTGTGCCGGAGGGCATCATCTTTCAATCAAATAATGCCTATAAAGGGCTGCGCAAGATGCTGGTGGAAGAGAATTACCTCTATGCGGTGGTATCCCTGCCAGCCGGTGTCTTCCAGCCTTATAGCGGGGTGAAAACATCCATTTTGTTCATGGATCGGGATTTCGCCAAAACTTGTGACAGCATTTTGTTTGTGGAAGTGCAGAACGATGGCTTTAGCCTGGGAGCCCAGCGCAATCCAATTGAAACGAATGATTTACCAAAAGCATTAAACAACATTACCAAATTCAGAAATGAATCTAAATTCGAAAACAGAAGTGATCATTTTGCATTTTCTGTCAAAAAAGATCGAATCAAAAATGAGGGTGATTTCGGTTTATCTGGATCCAGGTACAAGGATAACGGAAATATAAAAAAGGGAAAATGGCCACTAATTCCTTTAGGAGATCAAGATGTATTTAGAATTGAATCGGGTGGAACACCCAATACATCGAAACCTGAATACTGGGGAGGAGATATTCACTGGGTAACTTTAGTTGATTTGCCTGCAGAAAATTTGATTACGTTTATTGATAAAACTGAAAGAACCATAACAAAATTAGGATTAGATAATTCATCAGCAAAATTGATTCCACCAAATTCTGTGCTCATTTCATCAAGGGCAACGATTGGAAGAATTGCTATTAATAAAATTGAGCTGGCGACAAATCAGGGTTTTAAGAATATTATCATTCAGGATTATTCAAAGATTTCCCCGAATTATTTAGCGTATATGTTAACGTCACTTGTTGACAGGATGCAGGAATTAGGTACAGGTGGAACATACAAAGAGGTTTCTAAAACTAATTTATCGACATTAGAAATTCCACTTCCCCCTTTGGAAGCCCAGCAAGAAATTGTGGAAGAACTAGATGGCTACCAGAAGATCATCACTGGGGCGCGTATGGTGGTCGAGAATTGGAAGCCCCACATCGAGATCGATCCCAATTGGGAGATGGTGGAGTTGGGGGAGGTGTGTGAATTTAATCCAAATAAGAGAGAAGTAAAAAACCTAAACGAAAACACTCTTGTTTCATTTGTACCTATGCAAGATCTAAATGAACATCAGATGGATTTTTCTCCCCAAGAGAAACGAAAACTAAAAGATGTTTATTCAAGCTATACTTTTTTTAAAGAGGGTGATGTTTTATTAGCACGAGTTACCCCATGTTTTGAAAATGGTAAATCAGGAATCGCCCGGAACTTAATGAATGGTATAGGTTTTGGATCGAGTGAGTTCTTTGTTTATAGACCAAATCAAGAATTAGTTTATTCTGAATGGATTTATTTCTGGATTACTGAAAAAAAATATATTGACTTGGGGAGAAACCACATGAGTGGAACGAGTGGATTACAACGACTTACTAAGGACTTTGCTTTAACTTACAAGATGCCTTTACCCAAAATATCGGAACAAAAAATTATTGTTGAAAGGATAAAAGAAGAACAAAAAATTATTAAAATGAATACAGAGTTGATCAAACTATTTGAAAAAAGAATTGAAGTAAAGATTTCTAGAATTTGGGGAGAAGGAGCAAAGTAATGAGAGATTTTTATGTGCTAAAGCCAGGAGAAATTGAACCACCGGAACTTAAAAATCCATTGATTGATGTTAAACGGATTTATGTAAAATGCCCTTTATGCAAATATACATTGACCTTGATTTATACAGTTGATCAAACACATCTTGAACCTAATGATCGAGCATTCTATATTAAAGAACTTGAAGACCGACATAAAAAATTTGGAGGGCATTAAAGTTATAGGCAGTAAGGCACTTTCCCAACGCACCTCTTTTCAATGTCTTTCTAAACAACAACAATGGTTACGTACTTTCCCAATCCATTTTTCCATGTCATTCAGAGGGAACGCAGTGCCCGAGGAACCTCTCCCAATCCTGGTTTTCCCCTGTACCTGTTGAAAAGAATTTCCTTTGTTCTTTTATAAATATCTTCCAGCAATATATGACAAGAACGAAGAAATATCGTCCCTTTCTTCTCTTGCCAGACTCATGATCACTTCCTGATACATACGTGCATGGAATAAGACCCCATCTGCTTTACAGATCTGTGCAAACTGCTCTGCTTCCCTACGGTGGAAATATCCCGCTTCACCCGGAACGTCATACCATAAATACAACAGCCGAAAGCCCTTTTTTCCAAAAGCATGTTTCAGCCCCAGAATATGCTTCACCAACTGCGCAGGATGTAGATACTGGAAAACAGTATCATCCGGCGAAAGGGATCGTGCAAATTCCTGCAGATGGGGGATACCGCCCCAGATTTCTTCAAGCTGTAAATATTGTTCTCTTAATCCATGTCCATCTTTTCGATTGCCGTATGCTTCCGAGAACTTGCATTCAATAGCGAATACTTTGTATGGATTGTCTTCTGCATTATGGATGACCACGTCCAGATTGGGTGGGGTGGTCAGTTTAGGGTGAATGGGGAATTTCTCCTCGAAGTTAATTGATTGGGAGGTGGTATTCCCCTTCTGGCACAAACCGCATGCGGCAGCGATTGTTGGCACCAATTTTCTTTTCTGCCAGAATTGAAAGAAATTGACTGCCAGCGCGGAGGAAGAATGCAGCGCCTGCATCTTGGCGGGATTCCCTTGCAGTTCGAGTCCATTTCCATTCAGAAAAGCAGCTTCAGTTTCTTTTTCAAGTGGCTCAAATAGATTTTCATCCAGGGTGGGAGTGTAAAGACGCCGCCCGCGTTCACCCTGACTGCCGACGAGTGCGATACCCCGATTCTTTGCCCATAATTCCTGCCTGGTGAGAATGTATTCCCTTGCATCCATGTTTACTCTCCAGTGATCTATTGTGCTGATTAAGCATAGCATAGAAGAAACTTATATTTCTCATGTATAATTGCATCTAATTTTTTAATGCCGGGAGGAAGTCCATGTTAAATTGGGCTGGCATGTTGCCTTTCATTTTAATAACCACCTTTACACCTGGACCGAACAACGTATCCAGCGCATCCATGGGGATGAGGCATGGCTACCGCAAGTCTCTGCCGTATATTCTGGGAATCATGTGCGGTTTCTTCTTTATCATGCTGGCATGTGGGCTGCTTTCACAAACCATCACGCAATTGCTGCCTTCTTTTGAGGTTGTGCTGCGCATCATCGGAACGCTTTATATCCTCTGGCTGGCATACGAAACACTGCGCAGTTCCTATGATATTAAATTCACTGACCAATCCCCTTTGACGTTCTGGAATGGCTTCTTTCTGCAGGTCATCAACGTAAAAGCAATTTTCTATGGCTTGACCCTGTACGGCAGTTTTTTCCAACCCCTGCTTGGGCGTCTGGATTGGTTGATCATCTCAGCTCTTTTTTCTGCCGGATTGGCTTTTTGTTCCGTGACCCTGTGGTCGCTTTTCGGAGTGGTCATCCAGCGTTATTTGAAAAAACCTATTTTGAGAAAGAGCGTCAATATTATTCTGGCGCTTATGCTTTTCTATATCGCGGTTGATATCTCCGGTTTATTTCCATTAATTTAAAAGATACATTTCGTCATTGAGCAGGTGAAGGGTGTATTGAGAACGCACCCTTTGTTTTATTCTCCATTACGCAGCAATAGAGTGGGTGAATTTGGTTTTTCCATAAATTGCTATATTGACATTCAGTCTCAGTTGTCTATAATATATACGAGTTATATATACAAGTTGTATATATCAAATGTATATATAAATGTTCAATACTTGAAAAATAACAGGAGCAAATGGTGGCAGAAAATCAACCCATATACCAGCAGATCATTTCATATATAAAAGAATACATTGAAAACGGCATTTACCAGAAAGGCAATATCATTCCTTCTGAACAGGAATTCTGCAATCAATTCAGTACCAGCAGGATGACCGTACGAAAAGCCATCGATGAATTGGTGAATGATGGATACCTTTACCGCATTCAGGGTAGAGGGACTTTCGTCTCCCACTGGGTGTACCGCAAATCCCTGGAAGTGCTTGGCTTTTCTTACCATATGAAGCTGCTTGGGTATTCGCCAACCAGCAAGGTCCTGTCGTTCAAGATCAAAACCCCGGAACCGACTGTCGCTGAGCGGTTGAAGATACTGCCGACTGAGAATGTTTTTTACATAAGTAGGGTAAGAATGGCTGATCTTGAACCGATCGCCATTGAAAATGTCAGCCTTCCCGAAAAACGATTCCCCGGCTTAGAAGCATATTCTTTCGAAGAAAATTCTCTCTACGACGTTCTGAAGACCAAATACAACGCTGAAGTTGTGTTGAAACAGGAAAAAATCAATGCGGTCATGATCGAGGGAAATGACGCACGCATCCTTTTTGGAAAAGATAAAGGGGTGGGCATGCGCATGAATGGTGTCGATTTTGATGCCAATATGATCCCTGTGGCGTATGCCGATTCCATATACCACGGCACCAAATATATCTTTGATGTGATCTTTAGATAACAAGGAAAGAAACAATGTCATCAGAAATTCAAAATGAAGAAATTGGGATCGTAGTATGTACACACTCTGTGCTTGCCGATGGTTTCAAACAAGCCATTGAAATGTTGATGGGTCCGCAGGATAACTTTGCAGCGATTGGTCTATTTGAGGGGGATGACATCATGGATTTGAGCGGCGAAAAACGTGATCTTTACCGATCTATTTGGAGCCTCGCCAACCAATGCAGCCGCATTGGCGCTGGTTGATGTAGATGCGGCGGTCATTGCAGGTGTGAATCTGCCCATGATCGCTGAGATGCTCACCTTGAGAAATCAAAATTTAAATTTTGAAGATCTATTGAATGATATTGCTGCGAAAGGCAAAGATAACATTCGCATTATTACTAAAAAAATGATATCGGAAGGATAGAAGGTCTATGATCATACTAAATAGAGTTGATGACCGCCTGATCCACGGTCAATGTATCGTGAGGGTCATTATTGATTTCAAAATTGAAAAGATTGTCATTATCGATGACTTTACAGCTTCCAATCCTGTTTTGAAGAATATTTTTTATCTGGCTACTCCTCCTCAGGCAAAATCAGTTATTTATTCTATCGAAGAGACCAAAACAGAGCTTTCTCAATATATCGAAAACAATGAGAACGTCTTGCTTCTCATGCGCTCACCAACAGTAGCCTTGAAATTATTTGAAATTCATTCCAATTTAAAAAAAGAATTAGATATCGGTCCTATCAGCTACCGACCGGATACAGTTAAGGTCACACCATACGCATATTTATCTAGGGAAGAGATTGATGCAATAAAAAAAATTGAAGAAAGGAGGGTACGAGTATATTTTAATCAGACAATTGATCAGAAAATCATTGAATGGAATGAAGTTAAAGATTTATGTAAGTAAGACTAGTTGTATCAAATACGAAAGGTTAAAAAGAGAGGTGTAACATGACACTTTGGCAAGCATTGCTAATTGCGATTTTCGGTTACTTCTCATCGATCTATTCTCCCTGGTTGATCGGTTTGTTGGGAGGATGGTATACGATCGGAAGACCTCTGGTTTCGGGCTTGATCATCGGATTGATCCTGGGTGATGTCCAAACGGGTATTATCATCGGTGCCGCGATCCAGGCTATGTATATCGGTCTGGTAACTCCCGGTGGCTCCATGCCGGGTGATGTCAACTTCGCAGCATGGATCGGGATCCCGCTGGCAATCATCAGCAAAGCAGATGCTTCTTATGCTGTAAGCTTATCGATCGCACTGAGTTTCATGGGAGTCATGATGGTTTATGCAACGGCATCATTCAATCCAGTGTTTGTTCATAAGATGGATAAGTACATTACCCAAGGAAAATTGGAAAAAGCCATTAATATCCCGGTTGTAGGGCAGATCACCAACTTTGTTTTACGCTTTTTCCCGATCTTTCTCGCTAACTACCTGGGAGCCCAGTTTGTCCCCTCTTTGGTTGCTCTGATCCCTGAATGGCTGGGTGGAATTCTATCACTCCTTGGTGGTATGCTCCCGCTGGTTGGGTTCGCGATGCTGCTGCAGTATGTGGTGAAAAAGAAATTGGACCTCATTTACTATTTGATCGGGTTTGTCCTGGTCGCCGTGTTAAAGGTTCCTATTATCCCTGTACTTGTGTTTGCGGTGCTTTTCGCTTATATGGATCTCAAGTACTCGCAGACTGATTTTTCAGTTCTGAAGAAGACCAAAGGCGAGAAATCGGAAAGCAAGAAAAAATTGCTATCGAACAAAGACGTGCGTAAAGCTTATTGGAATTGGATGTTCTGGAACCTTTCTGTGCAGAACTTTGAAAGAATGGAAGGTCCTGCCATCATCCGCATGCTCGGAAAAGTCAAGGATAAGTTATATCCTGGTGATAAAGAAGCCCAAAAACAGCTTTTGGCACGCCATGAACCATTCTTCAACACCGAACCTTATATTGGTTCCATCGTACCCGGTATTGTTCTGGGTATGGAAGAGCAGAGTGCCATAACCAAAGAAGATTCTGCTGACCTCATCAGCGGCATTAAAACAGCCTTGATGGGACCGTTCGCAGGCATTGGCGATTCTCTTTATGTTGGTACTTTGATCCCTATTCTCTTGAGCATTGCCCTCGGTTTGTCATCCAATAGCGGCAATGTCATGGGTCCAGTCTTCTACGTTGTTTCCCATTTAGCCATCATGCTCCCATTGACCTGGTTCTTGTTCAAGAGTGGCTACAGCATGGGAATGGAATCAGCCCAGTTGGTGTTATCCGGTGGTATCAAAGATAAGATCACGCAGGGTATGAATGTCATTGGCTTGGTGGTTGTAGGGGCGATCACATCCATGTATGCCAACGTGAAGACAGGCTTAACCTTTGCCCAGGGTGATATGGTAATTGACCTCAATTCAACATTGAATGGATTGTTCCCGAACCTGATCACAGTTTTGTTAGGTTTGGCTACTTATTACCTGATGGCAGAAAAGAAAATGAAGATTGGTTGGTTGTTCCTGGTCTTCATCGCTGTTGCCGTTTTGGGTTATTTCACTAAAATACTGGCAGTTTAAGCGTCATGTCTGAGCCCCTTTATGGGGCTCAGACACTGGTTGATGAACCCCGTAGATTTAAAAACGGAAAAACTTTGGAGTTCATATGAATACTATTCTATCAAATCTTCAAAATAAGTTGATTGTTTCATGCCAGGCTTACCCGGACTCCCCTTTATATGGAGCCGATTTCATGCAGAAAATGGCGATGTGTGTCATAAAAGGTGGTGCCGGTGGCATCAGGGCATGTTGGGCAGATAACGTTAAAGCTGTTCGAGAAATAACAGATCTACCTATCGTTGGGATCAATAAGCGAATGGATAATGAACCCATGTCGATCGATAAGGTGTATATCACTCCGACTTTCGATTCCGCAGCAGAAGTGATTGAGGCAGGGGCTGATATTTTGGGAATGGATTGCACCCCCAGAGGTAGAACCTACGACGATATTAACAAATTAGTTGAGCAGATCAAAAAACATTACCCCACAATTCTCATCATGGCTGATCTATCCACTTTAGAGGAAGGCATTAAAGCCGAAGAAATGGGGATCGATATTGTTTCGACCACACTCTCAGGTTATACGCCGGAAAGTCTAAAGATCGATCCGGAACAGTATCGAGCATTGATGAAAAGCGCTTCCCCGATGGAAAAGATGCCTGAAATGGGTCCCGATTTTGATTTGATCAAAGACTTGAGAAAAAATGTCAAAATAAAGATCAACGGGGAAGGAAGAATTTCAGAAGCAAGCCAGGTTATCAAAGCCATGCAGTGCGGGGCAGACATGATCACCATAGGCACCGCAATTACCATGCCCGAAAAAATTACAGGAAAGTTCGTCAATGCCATGAAAATGGCTTGCTCATAACATGTTGATTTTATGGATGAATAAATTTGGAGGATACCAAGATGCAAGAAATCTTTTTCGATAAGGTTGAAGAAATACTACACAAGATCAAAGAAACTCAAAGTGATACGATCAAGACCGTCGCTCAAAAACTGAGCGATATTTTAATAAATGGGGGGATTCTTTATACGTTTGGTGCAGGTCATTCCCATATGCTCAGCGAAGAGATCGCAGGTAGGGCGGGAGGATTAATGCAGGTGAGAGCGATCCTTGAACCGGAACTGATGGAAATACAGGGAAGGGGAAAGAGTACACAGGTTGAACGAACGCCCGGGTACGCAAAGATCATTTTTGATGCAAATGCCATTCGAAAAAAGGATGCACTGATTGTCATTTCCAATTCGGGGAGAAATCCCGTGCCTGTTGAAATGGCAGAAGAGGCAAAAAAAGCAGGTGTGCTGGTCATTGCGCTCACCAATCTTGAACACAGCAAGGGCGTTACATCCAGATGCCCGAATGGCAAGAAATTGTATGAAGTTTGTGATTATGTATTTGATAATTGCGGTATAACTGGAGATGCTGCACTCGAGGTAAAAGGCAAACCGTACAGCATCGGTTCGACCTCGACAATTGCAGGATCGATCATTTTGCAGGCTCTCGTTGTTGAGATCATTGGGATCATGCTGGAAAAAGGGATTGAACCGGCTATATTGATGAGCGGGAACCTCGATGGAACCGATGAGTACAACCAGAAGGAATATGAGCAGTTAATTTCAAAGTATCCTGAATTGCTGTATATGTTGGATGTATGGAGAAGATTGTGAATTTAATTATAAGGAATGTAAGGATCATTTTAAAAGACCAGATCATCTCGAATGGTCAACTGCTTGTTCGTGATAGAAAGATCGCAGCGATCACCAGGGAAAAATTAGATGAAAGTGGCTGTTCGGTGATCGATGGAAAAGGTTTCTATGTGTCACCCGGATTCATCGATATCCATAACCACGGAAACTCCGGCTGTGATGTGATGGATGCAACGATTGATTCATTGAAGACTATTGCTCGTTTTCATATGAAAAATGGCGTAACGGGTTTTTTAGCGACCACTATGACTGATTCTTATGATGCAACGGTTCGCGCTATTGAAAATGCGGTCGAATATTCAAATCTGACAGATACCCAGGGCTCTCAAATGCTGGGTCTCTATTTGGAAGGTCCTTACTTTTCTGCTAAGAAGAAGGGAGCGCAGACTGAAAAATATATCAGCGCTATCCATATGGATGAATTGAAGAGCTATGTGGATCGCGGTAAGGGAATGGTGAAGGTCGTCGCGCTTGCTCCCGAATTGGAAAAATCGAAAGAAGCGATCACTTATTTGGTTGAAAATGGAATTACAGTTTCCGCCGGACACAGCTACGCCACGTATGCAGAAGCAATGGCTGGCATCGAAAATGGGATAAGCGAAGCAACCCACATGTTCAATGGTATGCGCAGCTTCGATCATCGGGAACCTGGCATTGTTGGGGCTTGTCTGCTGGATGATAGAGTAACCTGTGAAATGATCTGTGATGGCATCCATTTGCATCCCGCTGCCATGCAGATCATTATCAGGATGAAGGGGAAAGAAAAGGTTGCTTTGATTTCCGATTCGATCCGGGCAAATGGAATACCGGATGGCGTATATGATTACATCGACACAAAGATCACCATAAAAAATAACGAAGTCCGTCTTCCGGATGGTACTCTGGCAGGCTCGACGCTCAGTTTGAACCGCGCGGTAAGGAATCTTGTGAAAATGACAGGTATCGATCTTCCGGCTGCAGTAAGGATGGCAAGTTTGAATCCTGCCCACCAAATAAAGATGTCGGATACAAAGGGCAGTATTGAGATCGGCAAAGATGCAGATCTTATCTTATTTGATGAAGACATAAATATTAAAAGGACGATCGTCAAAGGGGAGACGGTTTTCGAAAAAGATTATCCAAATAACAATGGAAATTATGCATAAGCGGTCGCGATTGCAGCTTTCATAATGAAATAAAAAGAACCTCTGGTTTCGCTTTCAGAGGTTCTTTTTATCTTCTTTATTCGGGACAAATAGCCGCAATTTGCTTGACCAAGTTGACAGCCTGAGGATCAACCGGCGCATTCAGGATCAGGACAATGTATGTGTCGGTGCTGAAATTGGAAATGACATCACCCAATTTTTGATTTCCTGGTCCGGGAGGAAATCCTACGCCGTTTTCTGAATACTGGTAGCGGAGATCTTCTATGGGAGTGCCATCGATATCGGTAGGCAGGCATGACACGGTAGTGCTTTCGTCCAATTGGAATTGAATCTCACGGTAGATCTTTGCCATGATCACCAACGATCGCATGGTTAGCATCTGTGTCGCTGGATCATAAGCGGCAAAATAACCGGTCTGGATCATCTGGTAATCTTGAGAACTGGCTTTATCCATTTCTTCTGGTAAGAAGAATGGAAAGGTGAGTTCATCCTCGTACAAGCGTAACCATTCTCCATCATTGTATGAGAAATAAGCGCTTTCCACACGCGCTTCTGTGGCGGTGGGTTGTGGTTCTTCAATTGGTTCGGGTGTGGCAGTTGGTTCAGGGGTGGGTGTTCCGCATGCACTGAATAGAATAATCCCGCATGCGAGCGTTACGAATAATAATTTTCTATTTTGCTTCATAACAATAAGCATCCTTTGTTTGGTGTGATCCCTGATAAGGATCCTGCATTAGTATATGTTAATAATTCGTAGAGTACAAATAAGTACCTGTAAATCCTTAACGTTGTGGCTGTGGTTGTACAAGCGTGCGTTCCTAACGCACCATTTGGTTATTCCCTCCCCTTTGCGAAGCAAGGGGGAGGGGGTTGTAAAATCTGCTTTACTTTGCGCCCTGTGCGCGCAAGAAATCCGCTGCCTTGCTGCGCTGTGCAGTTTCTTCACCATCCGGTGGTACTCCCAGACTAGCAAAGAAGCTGGTCGCCGGCGTTCCCTGCGAGACATAAGCGAGGGGAGTTTTCCCTTCGTTATCGACCGCATTCACATCTGCGCCATTGTCGATCAATAATTCCATTTTTTCAATAGAGGGTTTCACTGCTGTAACGATATGCAGAGGAGTTTTCCCTTTTTGATCTTTTACGTTCACGTCCGCCCCATTGTCGATGAGTAATTGCATGATTTCCAGGCTGCTGTTGATGGCGAAATGGATTGGGTAGCATCCTTCACCTTCAATAATTTGATTGAGATCGATACCAGACTCAAGAGAACGGCGAACCTCTTTAATATTACCTGTCAGAATGGCATTTGCCAGCGGCATGGCTTCCTTCGATTTTCCGAACATAGTTCCTCCTAAAATTTGGATTTGTTTTCTTGATTCGTTCCATGGAACGAGTGTAGTATTAAATTTTAAAATGTCAGGTTTTGTCAAATTTTGTCAGTTATTTATATGATCCAGATGTTGCTGCGTTTTTCTCTTTCATCTCTACCAGGTCCCATAAGTTTCCATAGAGATCTTCGAAGACGGCTACAGTTCCGTAGGATTCTTCCTTGGGCTCGCGCACAAAATGGACGCTGCGCGCAAGCATTTCCTTATAATCTCGCCAGAAATCATCGGTGTTGAGGAAGAGAAACACTCTCCCGCCAGTTTGATTCCCAATCGCTTTAAACTGTTCGGGCTTGGTCGCCCTGGCAAGCAGCACAGTGGTCCCTTCCGAATTGGGCGGAGCGACCAGCACCCAGCGTTTATCCTGCGCGGGTTGATAGGTATCTTCCACCAAACTGAAGTTCAATTTTTTAGTGAAAAAATCAATGGCTTCGTCATAATCCCGCACAACCAGAGCAACATGAATGATGGATTGTTTCATGATGTTTTTTACCCAAACCTGCCTTCCACATAATCTTGCGTGCGCTTGTCTTGCGGGTTCACGAACAGCTTGGAGCTTTCCCCAAACTCCACCAGCTCACCCTGCAAAAAGAACGAAGCATAATCTGCGATGCGTGCCGATTGGGACATGTTGTGCGGGGCAATGATGATGGTGATGTGATCCTTGATCTCCTGCAAGAAGCTTTCGATACGTGCTGTGATAACCGGATCAAGGGCTGATGTGGGTTCATCCAGCATGATTACTTCCGGTTTGAAAGCCAGGATGCGTGCCAGGCACAGGCGCTGCTGCTGACCGCCTGATAAAGAGACACCAGGATCATCCAGCCGGTCATATACTTCTTCCCACAAATAGGCCTGCCTGAGCGCCTGCTCTACTATCTCGTGAATGACCGTTTTATCCTTTTCTCCGGCTACTTCCAATCCGAAAGCCACATTCTCATAAATGCTCTTGGGCAGGGGAATAGGACGGGAAAAAACCATGCCAATCTTGCGCCGCAGTTCAGGAACATCGGTTTCTTTATCCAGGATGTTCTTGCCGTTGAAGAGGATCTCCCCGCTCATTTCCTGTGCGTCTGCCATATCGATCAGGCGGTTGATGGAACGCAACAGCGAAGATTTCCCGCCACCTGCCGGACCGAACAGTACGTTAATGGCATTGGGGTAGATATCCAGGTCAACGTTCTTGAGCGCTTCCGCGCCGTCGGAGTAGCGCAGGCAGTACTTGCGGATGGAGATCTTGGCTTCGTTCATATCACCACTGTCTCCTGTTGCGCGCACGGTTGCGAATGGTGGTTGCCCAGATGTTCATCACGAGGACAAAGATCAACAGCACCAGTACCGAGCCGAATTGGATGTGCAATGGCATGCCCGGTACTTGGGTAGAAATGACAAAGATGTGATATGGCAGCGCCATGGTGGCATCCAGTGGGGAGCTGGGCAGGTGTGGCAGGAAGAAAGTGGCACCCGTGAAAAGGATGGGCGCGGTCTCTCCGGCAGCGCGCTCCAATCCGAGGATCACCCCAGTGAGAATGCCCGGCATGGCTTCCGGTAGAATGATCCTGCGGATGCCTTGCCATTTGGTGGCTCCCAGTGAGCCGCATACCACTCGAAAGCGCTCCGGCACCACCCGTAGCGCTTCTTCGGTGGTGCTGATGATGGTGGGCAGGGTCATGATCGCCAGGGTCAAGCTGGCGGAGAGGATACTGTTGCCCAAATTGAGGAATAGCACGAACATACCCAATCCGAACAATCCATATACCACCGAGGGGATGCCAGCCAGGCTGATGATGGCAATGCGGATCATGCGCGTCCAGTTGTTGCGCGGGGCATATTCCGAAAGATAGATCCCGGCAGCTACTCCCAGTGGGACCGAGAAGACAGCTGTGCCGACAGTCAAATACAGTGTGCCTACAATGGCTGGTAGTATCCCGCCCGCTTTCATGCCATCGGTGGGCATACTGGTCAGAAAATCCCAGGTGATGGTAGGGGCGCCGTTGTAGATGATGTACAGCACAATTCCCAGCACAGGCAGGATGGTGAAAAAGCTGATGATGTGGATCAGCGTATAACCGAAGGAATCCTTCACTTTGCGCATGGTAGCTGCACTGCGGTTGGTTGGAGTGTTCATGACACCACCTGCTCCTTATCTTTGCGGTTCTTTTCGCTGAAGTGGTTGGAGATGATGTTGATGATCAGCGAGAAAAGGAACAGGATAATGCCAATGAAAAATAATACATGATAGTGAGTGCTGCCGTTGGCAACTTCGCCCATTTCCGAGGCGATGGTGGCGGTCATGGTGCGGGTCGGTTTGAAGAGAGATTGGATGCCGGTGAAGATGGTAGGCGCGTTGCCGGTCACCATCATGACTGCCATGGTCTCACCCAATGTGCGGCTGATGCCCAGCATCACCGCAGTAAGTACGCCGCTGCGAGCGGCTGGCAGGGTCACGCGCCAGATGGTTTGCCAGCGCGTGATGCCCAGCGCATACGAAGCCTCGCGGTACGATTGCGGAACAGCATTCAGTGCGTCTTCCCCGACCGATACGATGGTGGGAATGGAAATGAGCGCCAGCAGTACTGCGCCGGTAAAAGCGGTCAGACCG
Organism: uncultured Pelolinea sp.; assembly: GCA_964386805.1. Classification (GTDB taxonomy): domain Bacteria; phylum Chloroflexota; class Anaerolineae; order Anaerolineales; family Anaerolineaceae; genus UBA4781. The sequence goes on from CAYLUJ010000017.1 coordinate 25,381, forward strand.
GTTGGCAGGTTGAGCAGTTCGCGCAGGGTGGGGGAGAGGAAGACGATCCCGATGAATCCCAGCACCACCGAAGGAATGCCCGCCAGAATTTCGATCATGGGCTTGAGTATCTCTTTAACGCGCCGGGGGGCGATCTCGGCAATGTAAACGGCTGTACCCACCCCGAATGGGATGGCGATCAAAATGGAAACAATAGTCACCAGCAGTGAACCGGAGAAAAGCGGAAGAATGCCAAAATAATCCTCTATGGGATACCAGCGCGTGGTGAACAGGTCGCTCAATGCCACTTCATGTAGAGCTGGCAACCCTTCGCGCAGCAGAAAGAGAAAGATCATCAATACGATGATGATGCTGGAAAAACCGGCGATTTGGATGATGCGTGTGATGAGCTTATCTTTCATCGACTTCCTCATTCGCCTTGATTGTACGGAATGAAACCGAGGTTGAGCACAAATTCCCGAGCTGCATCTGAAAGGATCCAATCGATATAATCTTTTACCACTCCTTGCGGTTCTCCATTGGTGTACATGTAAAGTTGGCGTGCAATAGGATAACTGTTGTCATTGACCGTTTCTGCAGAAGGCAGGATGTATCCGGCACCGTTGTCGAGCGCGAGCACTTTTACATCCTCGGTCACATAACCCAGACCATCATACCCGATGGCGTTGGGATTGTCGCTCACTTCAGCAATGATCCCTTCGGAAGAAGGTAGCAGCAGGGTTTCTTGGGAGAAGAGAGCCTTACTTTCAGAGTTGCCCAACCGAACTACCGTTTCCAGAAAATAGACATGTGTACCGGAATTGGTCTCGCGAGAAAGGCATACAATCGGTCGGTCTTCTCCGCCCACCTCTTTCCAGTTGGTAATGAGACCCTGATAGATTCGGGAGACCTGCTCCATCGTTAACTGATTAACCGGATTTTCCGGATTGACGATCACAGCGATGGCATCGCTGGCTACTACGATCTCATACGGATCAATGCCCTGTGCGTTGGCGTCTGCGATCTCTTCTTCTTTGATGGCACGTGAAGCGTTGGCGATATCCACGGTACCGTTGATCAAAGCGGTGATGCCAGTGCCGGTCCCGCCGCCTGAAACCGAGATTTGCACATCCGGATGCTCCAGTTGGTATTCCTCAGCCCAGGCTAAAGCCAGATTGACCAGCGTATCCGAACCTTTATTTTCAATATATTTACTTGTTGAATCCGCATTGGCTGTGGATGAATGGGTAGAAGCAGTCTTCATGCAGCCTGCGAAAAGGAAGATCAAAATAAAAAAAATCGCGCTGGATTTTTTCATTATAAAAATTATACCGTATCAGAAAAAGTGCGTAATATTATTCAAGCAGTCAAGGGTTAAAATTTATTAAGATTTGTCAAGCAACAGGCTACGGGGAGTAAGGTATAATTATTACTCCCGTACGTTTATTGAGGAGTTTTATTTTTAATGGAAATTAGTGGCATAAAACGAATAGACATTGATCAGGAGATGCGCACATCCTACATCGATTACGCCATGAGCGTGATCGTTGCGCGTGCGCTTCCGGATGCACGTGATGGGATGAAACCCGTCCACCGGCGTATTCTCTACGCCATGATGGATATGGGCATCCGCTCCAATTCATCTTATAAAAAATCAGCGCGTATCGTCGGTGAAGTGCTTGGCAAATATCACCCGCACGGTGATTCGGCCGTTTACGACGCTATGGCGCGCATGGCACAGGATTTTTCCATGCGCTACATGCTGGTGGATGGACAGGGCAACTTTGGCTCGATCGATGGCGATCCACCGGCTGCCATGCGCTATACCGAAGCCCGCATGGCGCCAATGGCTGATGAAATGCTGGTCGATATTGACAAGAACACCGTTGATTTTGTTGACAATTTCGATGGTTCCCTACAAGAGCCATCTGTCTTACCCGCCCGCCTGCCGAATCTACTGTTGAATGGCGCTTCGGGTATTGCGGTTGGAATGGCGACTAATGTGCCTTCTCACAACCTGGGTGAGCTTTGCCGTGCCTTGATTTATGTGATCGACAACCAGGATAGCCTGGATGAGATCACCGTTGAAGACTTGGTGCGCATTCTGCCCGGTCCGGATTTCCCGACCGGTGGGATCATCATTGGCTCCGAAGGTATCCGTCAGGCGTACAGCACCGGTAAGGGCAAGATCACCCTGCAGGGGAAAGCGCAGATCGAGGAGATCAAGGGCGGGCGCTATGCTATCCGTATCACGGAGATCCCTTACCAGGTTAATAAAACAACCCTTATTGAACGTATTGCCGAACTGGTGCGGTCCGATCGCATTTCTGAAATTTCGGACTTGCGCGATGAATCCGATCGCACCGGTATGCGTATCATTCTGGAACTGAAACGATCTGCCCAACCTAAACGGGTGCTCAACCGTTTGTATAAATACACCCAGCTTCAATCCACCTTTGGTATTAACATGCTGGCATTGGTGAATGGCGAACCGCGCATGCTGACCCTCAAACATGCGCTGCAGATCTTCATCGACCACCGTATGGATGTTATTAAACGCCGTTCTGAATTTGAGTTGAAAAAAGCCCGTGAACGTGCGCACATCTTGGAAGGATTACTGATTGCCCTGGCGAATCTGGACGATGTCATCCGCACCATCCGCGAATCCAAAGATGCAGATATTGCCAAGACCGAGTTAATGAAGCGTTTCAAACTCAGCGAGCTACAAGCGCAGGCTATTCTGGATATGCAGTTGCGCCGGCTGGCAGCACTGGAACGCATGAAGATCGAAACCGAATATAAAGAGATCATGGAACGTATCACGTATCTTGAAGATCTACTGGCGCACCCGAAAAAGATGCTGGGCGTGATCAGAGCGGATCTGGAGGAGATCAGCGGGAAATACAGCGACCGCCGCCGCACCCTTATTTCGGATGGTGGCGTGGAAGATTTATCGGAAGAAGATATGGTATCGGATGTGCCTGCCTTGGTGACCATCACCAATCGCGGGTATGTCAAACGCGTTTCACCGGAAGTCTACCGCACACAGGCGCGCGGCGGGCGTGGGGTGATCGGGCAAGGCATGAAAGAAGAAGACGAAATCGATCTGCTCATTCCATGCCGTGCACTGCACACGCTGCTGTTCTTCTCGGATCGCGGCAAAGTCTATTCTGAAAAAGCATTCCAGCTTCCCGAAGGCGGGCGCACCGATAAGGGTGTTTCGCTGATGAACGTGATCGCACTGGAGCAAGGTGAACGGATCACTGCTGCCCTAGCGGTTCCTGATTTTGAAACTGCGGGTTTCTTGACCTTTGCCACTCTTCAAGGCTACATGAAACGCGTTGAATTGAAAGAGTTTGAGAGCGTGCGTCCCTCCGGTTTAATTGCCATCACGCTTGGTGAGAAGGATGAATTACGCTGGGTTTCTCTGACCAGCGGTAAAGATGAGTTAATGCTGGTGACTGCCAATGGGCAGGCACTGCGCTTCAAGGAAGAAGAGATCCGCCCTATGGGGCGCACAGCCCGGGGTGTGATTGGTATCCGCTTCAAAGATGGCGATCTGCTTACCTCCATGGCAGTGGTGGAAAAGGGCGCTTCTCTGCTGGTGGTTACCGAAAAAGGATTTGGAAAACGCACCAGTCTGGAAGAATACCGTGCCACGAGCAGAGGAACCCAGGGTATTGC
>CAYLUJ010000018.1:0-28833 GCA_964386805.1 uncultured Pelolinea sp.
TTCTATATGCTGTTATTGTAGGGGAATTGGGGAGAATTGCAAGATACCGGAATAGGAATGTTTTTAGATATCTTATAATAATTGTATTAGTCACAAAATTTTAAAGTATTTTTATCTTTTCCATTTATCATCCCAAATTTGATTAATTACTGGTATATAAATTTCATTTCCCTTTTTATTTTTATTTCTCTCCAGTTCTTCTGAATGAATCGATAAAGTTAAATAGATTAATGTATTACGAACCAATTTCAATAATTTGAGAGTTTTCTTTTCAAATTCATCTCTTTGTATAGAAAAAGCCAAATTATCACTTAATCCAATAGTTTTATTTTCGATCAAGATATCGTGAACTTTTAAATATTTATGCTCAAGATGATTTCTTATTTCATATAAATCTTCCGCATCCGGTTCTACGCTATCTCTAATATTTTCCTCTAAATCACTTGAATAAATAAATATATCTTTACTCAACCAAAATAAACCACGCAAAGGTAAATTTTTTTTGTTTTTAAAATTTAATCGAATCTCGGACTTATTAAGCCATATGGTTCTAAAATAAATATTTCGTTGATTTTCATTCAAATTAAAATAATCGTTGATGTAAAATGCTACTTTATCAAATATTGAGTATGCTGTACAAAAAGCCATTTTAACTTTTTCTATCGCAATACAATAACAAGGATAATCCAATGTATTAATTAAAAGCACATCTCTATCTGAAAAGTGTGTGTTTTTATTTCTCGTTCCCTCATAGAAAAGATACCGTGCTGAAACAAATTCTTGCTTCATTTGATTATAGAAACCTTGATATTTAGGACCTATATTTAAAGGGGTAATTATATTAGGAACAGAAATTATATCTTGTGCTGCAATAGAGTATTCTCCTAAATCATTCAATGGATTAAGAAATAGTCTATGTTTTAGACACCATCTTCGATATTCTCTTTCGTTTTTTGATCTTCCCAATGGATAAATTCTCTCCAAGTATTTACATTTACTAATTTTTTCATCGGAAGTATCAATTTGCGCAATATGTTTTTGAAAATCTTTAATTACAGGCGCCGAATAATCATTTACGGGTAAATTTTTGATTCCAGACTTCAGATAATCACAAGCCTTATTAATGAATATTCTTTTATGCCCATAATCATATAAATGTGATCCATAAGAAATTAATCCAATACCTAGATTCCCCAAAGCCATACCAAACGTGGAATCTAATTCAATGGTTTTTTGCCAATATTCAATTGCTTCTATGAATCTTCCTATTGTATCGAATGTGTTTGCTAAGTTTGTATAGATATTGCATTTAATGAAATTAGACAAATTAATAAAATCAGGTTCTTTAATCGACATACGATAATAATAAATAACTCGCTCATATTCGGCTTGTTGCCAATTCCACCGATATTTATCATTCTTGTTTGGATGAATTAATGCAACTTTATTAGCCCATGCATTACCCATGCAATAATATAGAATAGATTTTTGTTCTGAATTAAATTTATTGATATCAATTGATTCAATATGATTTATCGCTTTTTCAATCCCATCTAATCTTTCTAAGTCATATGATGTGTCTATTAATTTAGATAGATGTTCAATTATTTCCGTTGGAAAAAATTTATCATATGTTTTTACTTCTAAAAGTATAGACAAAAAGGATTCAACTGAATTGTCTATCATTCTCCCTCCATTAAAAAATTAAATACTTACACAATAATACAAAGCTTTTTATAAGTAAGCAAGTAAACTGTAAATCAGTAACCTGTTATTATTCCTCTCCTGTTGGTGTGGGAGGTAAGGAGGGGGCGTCATGCAGAGCGAAACGAAGATACAAGCATCTCACCATGACAAATGTATAAAGAACCAGCATGTCAGAGAAGATCTATTTCCATACAATATGTAATCAATTAAAATCATCTGGGGTCAACATGAAAACCTTCTATGTATACATCATGGCAAATCTCTCCCGCACCCTTTATACAGGTGTCACCAGCAATCTTGAAAGGCGTGTTTTCGAGCACAAGCACAAAACCCTGCCCGGTTTCACCAGACGTTACAACATCACCAAACTGATCTATTACGAAGATTTTCAATCCCCTTCTGTAGCCATCTTCCGCGAGAAAGCCATCAAAGGCATGAGTAGGGCAAAGAAATTCGCTCTCATTAATGCCATGAATCCCGATTGGGAAGACCTGGCGAAAGACTGGTTCATTGATTGATAAATTACCTTGCGACGTTTTCCTGTTTATGACCTAGACATGGGGAGATCTTTCGGTCGCTGCATTCCTTCTAGATGATGTTGAGGAAAAAGTGGCGTCATTGCGATTTGTCAATTTATTAATTTCGAAATGACAATATGAGCACGTCATGCGGAGCGCATCGCATCTCACCATCTGTACAAGCAACCAGCCCACAGGAGAAAATCCATTTTCATACAATACACATCCTATTTCTGGATAACGTCGAGAAAACGGGCGGAGTATATTGCTAACTCACTTTTTTACGATTCGTTTCCAAGAAACGAATCGTAAAAAATGATCAAACTGTCAGGTTTTGTCAACTTTTGTCAGGTTTTTCTTTTTCCCCTGCTCATAGGTGTGACCAAAAGAGGGCATCATTTTGCATTAAAATACCCTTACATGAAAAAACCAATACCATACCGGTTTCTCTATCTTCTTCTCCTCACCGGATTTCTTCTCACCTTTATCAGCACACCCACTTCCGCGCAGGGCGGGCTGCGGGCAGTGCTCACGCAGCCCGATCTCTTCCAGTTCCCCAGCCTGACCACCTATGTGGATGTCTACGATTCGCAAAATAACTTCGTCAGCAACCTCACCGCCGACCAATTCACCCTGCAGGAAAATGACGAAGAACGCACCATCAATGAAGCCACCCGCATCGAACCGGGCTTGCACACCATCCTGGCATTGAACCTCGGTCCAACCTTGAGCAACAAGGTCAGCGACGATACCACCCGCTACGAAGATATCATCTTCATTCTGACTTCCTGGTTAGGCAATTTACAGAGCCAGGCTGCCAACCTGTACAGTTTCACCAGCAATGAGCGCGCTTTCATCCAGCACAGCAGTGATCCTCAGGAACTGTTGCAAACCCTGCAGACCTACCAGCCCAATCTGTACAACTTCGAAGCCGACCAAACCAGTTTGACCTATGCCATTGATGTGGCTTCTCAGGAAACCCAGCTTGCCAACCATGCCAAACAGGCTATCTTTTATATCACCCCTCTCCCTATCGATAGGGATCTCGACCAGATCCCCATTCTGGCTGCCCGCGCTGCCGACATCGGCATCCCGGTGTATGTATGGCTGGTTGCCAATGAGACCAGCTCCAACTCGCAAGCCGCCGAAGCCCTGCGTGACCTGGCGGAGACAACCGGCGGTCAATTTTTCCTCTACAACGAAAAGGTGGAAGCGCCGAACCCGGAGACCTATCTCTCCGCCCTGCGTTCTACCTACCGCCTGCGCTACACTTCCGCCATCAATCAGAGCGGCTTCCACCACATCAAAGTGACAGTGGAGCGAGGCGTGCAGCAGGCGGAAACGGAGGATGTGGCTTTTCAGATCGAACTGCTTGCCCCTGTCGTGACCATCATTGCTTTGCCCCCACAGATCCAGTTGGTGTGGGTCGAGGACGAAGAGGGCGATACGGTGCTCAAGCCTGATTTCATCACCCTGCAGATCAGCGTGACCTTCCCAGACGGCTACCCCCGCCAACTCAAATACTCGCGGCTGGTGGTGGATGGGCAGGAGGTCATCAAAATTGACCAGCAGCCCTTTGAATGGCTGGGGTGGCCGTTGAGCGGTTTCCGGGTTACCGCATTGCACAATGTTCAAGTGGAGGTGGAGGATATCCTCGGCTTCCAGGGCGAAAGCAGTGCGCGCGAAGTGGAGATCATGGTCGACCAGCGCTACAGTGGCTTCTGGGGCGGATTCATGAATTTTGTGAACTCCGGCGGCTGGATCCTTTTTGCTGTGCTGTTGGCTTTTGGCGGTCTGGTCGCTTACATCAACATGCGCCGTCGCAATCCACGCATGGCAACTGCCGGTGCCGAACCGGCTCTCACTTTTGGCGAAGATCCGCTCACACAGCAAGTTTTCGCTCCCCCTGAATCCTCGCGGGGGCCTGCAGCGGAATCGATCTATAAACCTTTGCAGTTGATCCCCCAGCTCGTGCCGTTATTGGGTGATAAAACGAAGGAAGCACAGAAAGGATCTGCCATTCATCTGGTGGCTATCGATACGACCATCGGCAGTGATCCCGCACAGGCAGCTTTGGTTCTGGATGATCCCACCGTGAGCCCCCTGCATGCGCGCATTCGCCGCTCTCTGCAGGGCACGCTCATTCTGGCTGACCTTGGTTCCGAAAGGGGAACCTGGGTGAATTATGCGCCGGTATCCAAAAAGGGAACGGTGCTGCAAAATAATGATCTGATCCACTTCGGGAAAGCTGGCTATCGCTATGAATTGGTGCCGGTGCGGGTCAGGAAAAGCAAAGCGGCGTAGTTCTTTCACCAGGTAGCGATAAGAGTTGCTTTTTCAAGTAATTGTTTGGATTGCCGGTAGACCGGCATATCCACCAGTGCTCCCTGCAGCCCCAGCGCGCCCTTTCCGTCATCCATGTGCTGCTCATATTCCCCTACCACGATCCGTGCTTTTTCTATTTCTTCCGGGGTGGGAGAAAACGCTTGCTGGACAACCGCAATTTGATTAGGGTGGATAACCTGCTTTCCACAGTAACCCAACTGCGCTCCCTCCAGCGCTTCGGTTTGGATAACATCTGTATCTCGATAATTGTTGCAGACCAGGTCGATGGCATCCAACCCGTATGCGGCTGCGTATAGCACCATCTGGCTGCGCGCGTAGAAAACCTCCCGGTTCGATGCAGTTCGCCGCGCACCTAAGCTCACCGCCAGGTCTTCCGCGCCAAAGATAAGCGCCGCCAGGCGCGGGGTCGCTTCGCAGATCTCTTTCAAGTTCACGAAACTGCGCGCGGTTTCGATGATGGCGATCAAACGGATCAGCCCGATCTGCAGCTCTTTTTTTCCTTCATACGCTTCCAAAAAACCATCCGCATATTGCAGCACGCTGGCATCTTCCACTTTCGGGATGACGATCCCATCCGGGATGGCATCCACAACCGTGCGCAGGTCGGGCATGAAAAGCGATGTGGATGGGGCATTAATGCGCACCAATCGCTCGGATTTTCCAAAATCATAAGTTCCCAAGGCATGCGCGGCTGTCAGGCGTGCTTCCTCTTTTTTGGAGGGAGATACAGCGTCCTCCAGATCCACGCATACACAATCCGCTTTCAGGGTGCAGGCTTTTTCGATCTTGTGCAGATCATCCCCTGGGGTATATAAAAATGCTCTTCGTAAACGCATGCATCCTCGCTTTCCTAGTCACAGTCACCTCTAATTATAGTAAAAAATGGAATCTGTGCGGTTGAGGGTATGCTGTTGTGCCCCATCCGTAAGTATGATAGAATTTTGCCGCACTGTACATTACAAATTGGAGGGATGGCCGAGTGGTTTAAGGCGCCTGTCTTGAAAACAGGTGTGGGGTGAACGCTCCACCGTGGGTTCGAATCCCTCTCCCTCCGCTGTACGTACATACATCCGGGGAGGTGCCAGAGTGGCTGAATGGGACCGCCTGCTAAGTGGTTGTCGGGGGAATGACCTCGACCGAGGGTTCGAATCCCTCCCTCCCCGCTGCTTTTCTCACATTTTATCTACCAGATAAACACCCAAATTGAATATCGAAATGTCCTTTGGTGTGTTACTTGTTAAAATATTGAGAAAAGGCATTACAGCCAATACAGGAGGAGTCATGACACTCTCAGAGAAACCACAGTTGGTGCAGCAGGCGCTGGAACAATATCACCTTTCCCTGCAGGTCGTGGAATTGGATGCCAGCACACGCACTTCGCAGGAAGCCGCAGATGCCGTGGGATGCAAGATCGGACAGATTTGTAAATCCCTGGTCTTTCGTTCGGGGGATATTCCCCTGCTTTTTCTGGTCAGCGGAAAAAATCAATTAAATGTGGCAAAAGTTTCCTCCGATCTGGGATTACCGCTCGAAAAAGCGGATGCTGCTTTCACCAAAGAGAAGACCGGTTTTGCCATTGGCGGCATTCCACCTGTGGCGCACATCTCCCCCATCCAGACCTATATCGACCGCATCCTGCTGGAATACCCTGAGATCTGGGCAGCTGCCGGCACTCCGCATGCCGTATTTAAATTGGAAAGCCACCTGCTGCTCACGCTCACAGGTGGCACCGTCATTGATGTGATCTGATCTTACAGTCTTGGAGTTGTCAAGGACCTCGCCAGCCATCTACGGCAGCCGGTAGGTTGGCTTGGGGTAGCCGGGTGTCCTGGAAAAGCTTTCCAACTCTTCCAACTTGATCGACAAGTCAGCACTCCCCTTAACCAACACGGTCTGTATCTGCTTTTCCAGATCCTCCACACTTCCCACCAGCAGCGCGTTGACCCACATTTCCGCTTTTCCAAGGGGTAGAGTTTTTATCTCGCCATGTACCTTTTGCCGAAAAACATCATCCAGAGGTTGCATTGTCGGCACGCTGATCTTGACGCTTTTTTCTCCACTTTGGATGTGAAATTTTAAATGCCCGGCAATGGGTCGCTCATCATTGATCGCCTGTGCCAGCCGCATAATGATGGCACCCAGAGCATCTCTCTTGTCTGTGTTTTCCAATCCCAAGGAATAATGTTTATCGATCCACGTCATGCTTTGCTCACCCCTTGCATAGCGGTCGTAATCGATATCCAGGGTGGCGGGGGTGGAAAATCCTGCATCTTTTTCAATCAGATTCACCCATTGCCCGACCTGATGTGCATTCAAAGAATTTTGCATTCGGATCATCGTGCGTGGATAGCGTGCTGTTGTCAGTTCCATCACTTTTTCCACCCGTTTCGAATCCAGCAGGTCTATCTTGTTGACCATCAAGATGCCGGCTTCTTCGATCTGCTTTGCAAAGATGTAGGTGACATCCTCATTGAAAGGCATTTCTTCATCCAGTAAATAGCGTTCCAACAAACGCACATCAACAAAGACTGTATAACTGGCTGCCTCACCCAGATCGCGGCGAAGTTCCTGCAGCGGCTTTACAACGGTAGCCACAATATCCGCACAGGAACCAACCGATTCGGCAAACAGTACATCCGGGTTGTATTCCCTGGCGATCTTTTCGATCTGTTCACCCAGGTCATTGAAATTGCAGCAAAAACAGCCGCCGGTCACTTCCATTGCCGGAAAATCCTGTGTGCGAAAGAAAGCCGTATCCACCAGATGTTTGCCCTGATCATTGGTGATAATGCCAACACGCTTTTTTTGCTGTACCAGTATCTGCGCGGCTTGCGAAATCGCAGTGGTCTTCCCACTTCCCAGAAATCCCCCCACCATATGAATCTTCATTGTGCTTTCCTTTATACCGATATTGGATTATTGCTCAAAGTAAGCAAGATGTATTTTAATGGAAATTTATTCGGAATATACAAATTACATTATTTTATTCATTAAAAGTAGATAATAAACTTGGAATTCTTCTGTTAAATCAGCTCTCCCATCATTGCCTAAGGATTGACACGTCGCTTATCCTGTTTTTTTTCAGTCAACAGAATTACCAGGTTTTTGAGGGAAAATATTTTTTGAAGTGTTGCTTTTGTTTTTAAATGGAGCACCATTTTCCCCGGAATAGCAATCAGAGGAAACCAGTATTGATTTTTAAGCATATCCCATGGAAATTCAGTGGCTTGGAGCAGGGCAGAAAGTTTTTCTTTACCGATTTTTTTCTCTTGATCGATCTTCAATTCTTTTTTGATCGCTTCAAAAACTGCATCAAAACTGCGATGGGCAAAATAGACGCATGACCCGTACAAAATGATAAATCCATTGATATAGATACTATTCGCCAGGTAAAAAGAAAAAATTGCGCGACCAAACTCACCTAACATGCTCTCAATAAAAGCACCGATCATCCATCCACCTCTTTCCGAAAAGATGGGGCGGTCTTTTATGACCGCCCCAATGTGTCATTCACACCTTTTGTAGAAGGAATGCTATCTACTCTCTATCTATTTCTTGGTCTTTCCTTCTGGCTTCGGTGCACCTGCGACAATATCCCAAGCTTTCGGGTTCTTCTTATAGAAGAAGAACAACGCCAGAACGATGACTGCCAAGACAGCCAGACCACCGATTCCGCCCAGCCACTGAACGACTTTGGTGAACACCAATCCTGTCCAGATAAAGCCATCAGCGATGCTGGTGATCTTTGCGGCACCTTCGGGCATTGCAAATCCGGCATTCACAGCGGCTGAAGTGAAGAAATCAGCCATGCCGGTGGCAATATAGAACCCCGCGATCAATTCCAATGTTCCCGCTATGATCATGCGGAAGATATTCCCACGCATTAGCGGAGCAAAGAGAGCGACCACAAAGGGGATTACAGCAAGATCCGCAAAGAGCAGTACATGGTTTCCGGGCAGAATGATGCTCAATAGAATGGCAATGGGCACCAACACCAGCGCAGTGGAAATAGCTGCAGGATGCCCGATCAGGATCGCAGAATCAAGACCGATGTAGATCTCACGATCACTGGCGCGTTTCTTCATGAAGTCGCGTGCCGCTTCAGAGATCGGGATCAAGCCTTCCATCAAGATCTGAACCATGCGGGGCAGCAGCAGCATAACGGCAGCCAGATTGATGCCTGTCTGCAAGATCTTGACCACTGCTTGATCGGCATTGTAATAGCCCAGGATTCCCAGAACTAGACCAATGATAAGACCCAGAATGACCGGTTCGCCAAACACGCCCAGTTTCTTCTGGATGGTATCGGGATCCGCTTTCCAGTTCTTTACGCCGGGGATTCGATCAAGGATCCAATTGGTCACAATGGCAAAGGGAACGCCAGGACCAGATGTCAGGTGAGGGATGGAAATGCCGGGCAGTTTGTAGAAGCTCTGAACTGCTTTGGCTGTCCAATCTGCGAAGAATAGCGCCAGAGCGGCTGCAATTGCCGATGCGATCAAACCATAGGTCAAATTACCGGTCACAATATAGACCAGTGAACCCAAGAATGCGAAGTGCCAGAAATTCCACACATCGATATTCAGGGTCTTTGTCCATTTGATCAGCAGAAGCACGACATTCACAGCCAACGCGATCGGGATTACCCACAGACCGACATCGGTGCCGAACGCAATGGCAGCCGCAGATGGCCACCCAACATCCACTACGTCACGTTGGATATTCCAGTTGGTGACCATTGCCTGGGCAGTGCCAGATAATGTGGACCACATTAAATTGATAATCAGATTGATGCCTATGAATGCGATACCGATGGTAACACCGGCTCGGAAAGCCTTACCGGGTTTGGCGCCCAGGATCAATCCCAGAATGAAAATAATGATGGGAAGAACGACGGTTGCTCCCAATGAATCAATAACAGCTTTCAAAGTAGTAAGGAAGGTCTCCATGCTAACACCTCCTAGTTGCTTTTATTTGCTTAATGCTTCAACAATCTGTTCGATAGCATCCTCCTTTCCTATTCCCGTAAGGAATGCCAAAGTATGAATGACGGGGACGCCGAGGTTTTCAGGGACAGGCGTGGTTGTGACAATGAGATCGGCATCACTTGCCAATGATTTCACCTCGGAGGCTTTACACTGTCGTGTTGTAATGTCGATGCCGCGTTCTTTTAAAGCTTCTTCTATTGCTCTTGCTACCACGGTAGACGTGGCAATAGCAGTTCCGCATGCCACCAGGATTCTCTTTAATCCAACCATGTTTTGCTCCTTCCAATAAGAATGTGATGCGTATTCTCATTGTAAACAGGATTGGAAAATATTCAATCTTGTTATTTGTCCTTTTTCTCTCTTTTTAAAGCACAAACAACATCTTCAAAGTTTTGGGATTTCATCAATGCAGATACTACATCCGGAGCCTGTAACACACCGGCAATTTCTTGCAGCATTTCGATCTGGGCTTTCGGCTGTTCCAAAGCTAACAAAAATACTAAACTGACTTCTACGGTCTCAGTGGGAATCGCCATATTCCGAAAAGCCACCGGATTTTTCAAAGTCGCCAGTGCCAATCCGGGTTTAATGACGTGTTCAATATCGGTATGAGGGATAGCTGCACTGAAAGCGCCGCCAAGAGGAAGGCCGGTTGGTAGCCGGCTTTCCCGATCAATGGCAGCTTCAATGAAGCTTTCTTTTACATAACCTGTTTTATAAAGTTCAATTCCGAGTAATCGGATTATTTCTGTTGAATCTGCGACGTTTGCACCTAATAAAACCCCGTGGGGTTCTAAAAGCTCAAGGATCGCTTGACTCATAGGTACATCACTCCAGGGCTTTCCAGTCCTTTCTTTACATCTGCAAGGAATTCTGCTACTTCCGCACCATCCACCACACGGTGATCGGCGCTGGCTGTAACGGTCATGATAGGTTTCAAGACCGGACTCTTATTTTCATCAGGCACAAATCGATCGACAATATTTCCCACAGCCAGAATAGCCGATTGAGGTGGATTGATAATGGCAGTAAAACGATCCACACCATACATTCCCAGGTTGGAAATGGTGAAGGTACCACCTTCCAAGTCATTCGGCACCAGTTTATTATTGCGGGCTCGCTCTGCCGTATCTTTGAGTTCATCAGAAATTTGATAAATGCTTTTTTGATCGGCATTCTTAATGACCGGAACGATCAAACCTTCTGAGACTGCTACTGCAACACCCATGTGGACATAAGGAAGGAGTACGATCTCATTTTCTTCCAACCGGCTGTTCAGCTTGGGATGGCGTACCAGTGCCCATGCCACTACTTTTGTCAGCAGTGCGGTATATGTGAATTTCTGAACTACGCCAGTAATCTTGCGTGCAGAAAGTTCGCGCAAGGTTTTCGCAGCGCTCATATCCACATCCACTTGCAAGGTCATATGGGGTGCTTCGCGCCAGCTACGTGCCATATTTTCAGCGATAATACGGCGCATACCCTTTAACGGAATTCGGGTAACTTCGCTGGATGTATGTACACTGGCGGGTCGTGGAGTACCGGAAGCTGCTTTTCGCACATCGGTTTCCTGGATCCTGCCTTGAGGTCCACTACCTTGTATCGACGCCAGTTCAACATCACCTTCAAAGGCAACCCGTCGTGCTGCAGGAGTGGCAGCCACTTTACCGCTTATCTTGTCAGCTTTTTGCTGAGCAAGATATTCTTCCACATCCGTTTTGGTGATCTTTCCATCCGTTCCGCTGCCCCGAATAACATCGGCAGCAATACCAGCATCCTGCATCATTCGCAAAGCAACCGGCGTTGCGTTCCCTGTCATAACCGGTTCTGCCGATGTCTCGGCTTTCGCAGCCATCGGAGCGGGTTCAACGGAATCCTTCACTTCAGGAAGAGATTCCCCCGGTTGGAGAATGAATGCAATGATCTTGGTGACCGGAACGATATCCCCTGCTTTATAACGAACTCCCGAGAGAATTCCGCCTTCCGGTGCTTCCACTTCCATGCTAAGTTTATCGGTTGAGACCGTGGCAATCGGATCGCCTTTTTCAACGGGCTCACCTTCTTTTTTTAACCATTCAAGAATCTCAGATTCTTCCTGGGTGAAGCCAAATTTCGGCATAATCACTTCTTTAGCCATGATCCTACCTCCTAATATACACCCTGAACGATCTTGCGTGCCTCTTCGACAATATTTTCAACCTGCGGCACAGTGTGGTATTCCAGATTGCGATTATACGGAATAGGAGTATCCAGTCCTGCCAAGCGTCGAACCGGGGCATCCAGATACGCAAACGCATCGCTTTCCATGATCCGAGCAACCAGTTCCCCACCGAATCCACCGGTTTTTACTGCTTCATGCACCACCAATGCCTTCCCGGTCTTTATGATGGATTTGGTAATGGGTTCCATATCCAATGGATTGAGCGTGCGTGGGTCAATAACCTCTACTTCGATCCCTTCCTTTGTCAGTTGATCAGCAGCTTCCAGAGAGCGCATAACTTCCACTGATGTGGCAATGATCGTCAGGTCTTTTCCTTCGCGCACCATATTACTTTTTCCGAGTGGGATGGTATACATCTCTTCAGGAACAGGGCCTTTGGTTTTATACAACAGCTTATGTTCAAAGAACATAATCGGATTGCCATCTTCGATGGAAGCCAGCAATAAACCTTTGGCATCATAGGGGGTGCTGGGCATTACCACTTTCAATCCGGGAATATGCACAAACCAGCTTTCATAGCTGCCTGAATGTTGAGCAGAAGCGCCCGTGCCAGAACCACCCGGCAAGCGCAGCACCATGGGCACCTTGGCTTTTCCACCAAACATGAAGCGCATCTTGGATGCCTGTAAAGCCAGCTGTTCCATAGAAAGCACAACAAAATCGCTGAACATGATCTCACCAACCGGGCGCATGCCGGTTATGGCTGCCCCGACACAGGCACCGGTAATTCCAGCTTCTGAGATAGGGGTGTCGACGACACGTTCTTTCCCGTATTTTTGCTGTAGATCAGCTGAGACTCCAAATGCACCACCATACACGCCGATATCTTCACCAATCAGAAAGACTCGTTCATCTTTTGCCATCATCTGGTCAAGCGCTTCATACAGTGCTTCTCGATAAGTTAGCTCACGCATAAACGCCCTCCAAAATAGTAGAAAGATCAGGTTCCGGGCTGTTTTCTGCGAATTCCACAGCTTTCTGGATATCCTGTTTCACTCTTTGTCGTATTTCGTCCATTTCCTTGTCGCTGACCCCTATTTTTGTTGCAAAGCGTGGTATTGGATCCTTTTCCATCCATTCCTTTACTTCCTCACGGGTGCGATAAGCCTGGCGATCGCTCTTGGAATGTCCACGCCAGCGGTAGGTGATCGCTTCGATCAAGGTCGGTCCGTCACCGCTACGCGCTCGTTTTGCTGCTTCGCGTACTGCTTTATGCACCGCGCACACATCATTTCCATCAATGGTCAGTCCTTTGATTCCGTATGAACTGGCGCGGGTGCTGATCTCTTCGATCTTGAAGACCTGATCAAAGGGGGTTGACATGGCATACAGGTTGTTTTCACACAGGTAGATGACAGGGAGATTCCAGATGCTAGCCATATTAAGGGATTCGTGAAAAGCACCTTCGTTGGATGCCCCATCTCCAAATAAGGTCAAGGCAACCTGGTCGGTTTTACGAATTTTAATGCTCAATCCAACACCCACGGCGATGGGAAGATTGCCTGCTACCACGCCATTGGCACCCAGGTTATTCGCATCCACATCCGCGATGTGCATGGATCCTCCCCGCCCGCGGCAGTATCCGGTCTCTTTTCCAAGGAATTCTGCCATCATACGGTTCAGATCACCGCCCCAAGCCAAAAAGTGCCCATGCCCGCGGTGGGTATTCAGTAAATAATCGTTGCGGGTTACAGCGCTACTTGCGCCGGCAGCAATTGCTTCCTGTCCAATGGAAAGGTGCATCGTTCCATGCACTTTCCCAAGCGCATACATTTCTTCCGCATTTTCTTCGAAAGCTCGCGTTAGCACCATTAAATAGAGCAGATGTTTTGCTTCATCGAGTGTAAATTCCCCTCCGATTAATTTCTCTTTTTCCATTAAATAGACCTCCAACAAGTTTATAAAAATGGTTCAACCGCAGATGAATCGGTAATCAAAATGTCCAACAAATTTCCATCGAGAGCGGCTTTGATCGCGGGGGATTTCTTTTCTCCGGCAGCGATGGCTAAAACGATCGCTTTTCCTTCCCGTATCCTGCGGAAATCAGCAGCCACGACACGATCATTAATTTGTCCCTCTATAATTTTTCCCTTCTCATTAAAGAACCAGCCACAGGTATACCCCACTGCTCCTTGATCGCGAACTTCGACAAATTCGTGCGGTTCCAAATATCCCATGCGCACCACACTGGAGTCATGCGGCTCTTCGGTGATGCAGCCAACTCCCGCCAGAACAATATTTGATTTATATGCCAGATCGATGGTAGCAATAATGGCTTTTTCACGGAGGATCGTCTCACGGGAGATTTTGCTATCCATTAACATGGGGGCATTGAGTGCATAATAACTGCCATGCACTTTTTTTGCTAAAGAACCTGCCAGCTCCGGACCGTCAACGGATGGATCACTTTTTACACCCATCGCACCCAGAATTTGAACAATTTTTACATTTGTTAATTGACAGGGTTTTAGAGCATTGACCACTTCGAATATGGAAGTTCCGGTTGATATAGAAATGATCTGATCGTCGCTGAGCAGGTTGCTGAAAACCTCTGCGCCTTGTTCTCCAACAAAGTGCAGAGTTTGGGCATAGCTCAATTTTCCACGGTTCACTACGATCACATCTCGCAGTTTATAATGGTGGATCAATTTTTCTTCCAATTCAACATTGCGAATAGAGGGAAAATTTATTTTATGCTCAACCACACCGGAAAGTTCGGCTTCGGTGAGCAGGCGGGAAATGGCAGATCTTGAATAGCCAAACTCCAATGCAATTTCATTTTGGCTGCGTCTTTCAAGATAATACATTGATGCAATTTCCGCCAGCAGGTGTTTTCGGGAATCAGATTTCATGATTTAATCCAATCGTATGTTCATCCAATTTAAATATATCACTAAAATGGCATTTTTTCACTATTGTTAACTTATTTTCACATATATGATTTATGAGGGTATTGTCCAGTTAACAAAATGGAAGTTCCTATGAAAACATCAAAGTAATAATAAAATAGCTTGCATTAATAGATTTTAGAAAACTCATACTTTCGACCAACATCTCTTTTCGCAAAAAACTATTAACAGAGCATTTGGTGATTCCCATGTTACAATCGGGAATCAATTTAAGGAAACAAACCTTGTTCATATTTTTATCAAAACTTTTGCCGCTCTTTGTGTATCCCCTGGGACTAGGGATCATTCTCTTAATCATTGCAGTATTCCTTTTTCGTAAAAAAGGAACCGCAAAGTTCCTGGTAGTTTTTACCATACTAATGTTGTGGACATGTTCCACAACACCGGTTGCAACTGCGCTGGCACGCTCTCTTGAATGGCAGTACAGTTATCCGGATGAGATCCCGCAGGCAGATGCCATCATTGTTTTAGGTGGCGGTACAGAACCTGCTATCCCACCAAGAAAGAATGTTGAGATGAATAGTGCCGGTGATCGTGTGTTCGCCGCGGCACAGTTGTATCGAGAAGGAAAAGCCCCCATCCTCATTCTCAGCGGCGGGAATATCGATTGGCTCAGTAACGGCAGTTCCACACCTGCTGATCAAATGGCAGAAATCCTCACCTTTCTGGGGGTGCCTTCTTCAGCTATGATCTTGGAAAACGCTTCAAAAAACACCTACGAAAATGCGGTTAATACCAAAGCAATAATTGCTGAAAATAGTTTTGAGACTGTGTTGCTGGTCACATCTGCCATGCACATGCCACGTTCGGTCATGTTGTTCGAGAAACAGGGCATCTCTGTGATCCCAGTTCCGGTCGATTATTCGATCGTCCATGAAGTAGAGGAAAATCAATCTTTTCTGGATATTTTGTATGGATTATTACCCAACACGGGGAACCTGGCTGTAACCACCAATGTCATGAAAGAGTATATAGGCATCTGGACGTACACACTACAAGATCAAATATAGGTCCAATCAGTTTTCAGATTCGTTTTTCAGAAAAATACAATCCACTCCCTTCACACAGTAATACAATGAAGCACCCATTTTTCTTCTTCGTTATGTTAAGAAAAAAGGATTCCTTTAAAGTCTCCATTAATCCCAATAATTGAAATAAAGATCATTTGAGAATTGAATGCATGACCATATAAATGTAAAACAATCTTGACATTTTATAGTTTAGCATTAAAATAAATGTAAAATATATTTTACATAATTGGAGAAGAACAAATGAAAAACAGAATGGATGAAATGGAGATGAGTATAAACCTGAAGGCAATAAAGGTATCGTGGATTTTTACGATCTTATCTCTTTTAATATGGATAACATACGAATGGATTAAATATGATTCTTTCAATTGGATCGCCTTCATCATCATGGATTCTCAAACGATCCTATATTGGGGAGTTCAGTTAATCTTAAAATGGAAACTTGGAAAAAATGAAGAATAGTATTAGAGAGTTAAGGAAAAAGCTTGGCTTCAGACAAGAAGATTTATCCACTGCACTTTGTGTTACAAGACAAACCATAAATGCAATTGAAAATAACAAGTACAATCCATCGTTGGAATTGGCAATGAAATTAGCAAAACTGCTCAATACCACAGTCGAGGATCTTTTTATACTCGAAGAATAAAATTTTCTAAATCAGATCGACTCGATTAAAGGTGCAAAAAACACAGAAAAGTTTTTCTGTGTTTTTTATTTAATTTCATATTTTGCACATGGCAAAAAAGGTGTTAAATTGACTCTTCACAGAATCGGATAAGCTGCTGAATCAGATTAACCGGATATAAAAGGGCTAGTTGATATTGACGACCTGAAGTTTTTGGATGTTTTTATGCATGTTTCATTGCTATAATGCAAATAGAAACACAGATAAGGAAAAACAAGAATGATAGGAACCAATAAACAACCAGGCGATCGCAGAATTGCTGTTTTAATCGATGGGGATAATGCGCAGCCATCTCTGATCGAAAAGATTTTAGCAGAAGGCAGCAAATATGGTATTGTGACAATCCGACGAACGTATGGAGATTGGACAACCGCAAACATGGGTGGGTGGAAGGAAACACTACAAACCTATGCCATTCAACCGATTCAGCAATTTCGCTACACAGTGGGAAAGAATGCCACCGACTCGGCCATGATCATCGATGCCATGGATATTCTCTATAGCGGAAGCGTGGATGGATTTTGCCTTGTGTCTAGCGACAGTGATTACACACGCCTGGCAACACGCATCAGAGAAAAGGGATTCTTCGTCATGGGAATTGGACAGAAGAAAACCCCGCGAGCGTTTGTCAATGCATGCGATGTTTTTGTGTACACCGAAAATTTAGTGCCCATGAAACAAACCATAAAACAGATCGGGCAAAAGAAAAGTACTAAAAAAAATCATGAACCACAAACCCCTGACCCCGTGCCCCTTTTGAAACAGGCTTTTGATATTGCTGTTCAGGATGATGGGTGGGCATTTTTGGGAACCTTTGGGCACCATATGCGACAGTTGGATCCTGGTTTTGACGTCCGAACCTATGGGCACAGCCAGCTCTCTACTTTAATCCAGGCTTATTCGAATTTATTCGAGATCAAAGAAGTAAAATCACCAGAAGGAAATTCGGTGATCTATATACGCTTGAGAGACTAGAAAGGAAACACAATGGACCCCCGTTTAGACATCATCTATAAACGTCGCAGTATTCGAGTATTTGAACGCCGAGAAGTCGAAAAAGAAAAAATAAAAGAACTTTTGCAGGCTGCAATGGCAGCGCCCAGCGCGAGTAATGGGCAGCCCTGGGAATTTATCGTTGTCACGGATCCCGATCGGCTTTCGAAATTTCAAAGCAAACTCGAGCATGGAAAATACAATGCTCCCGCAGCAATTGTAGTGCTGGCAAATCTCAGCATTGCGAAAAAAGAATCTTCATTCCGTTTCTGGGTGCAGGATTGCAGCGCTGCAGTTGAAAATATCCTGATCGCAGCAACTGGGTTGGGTCTTGGCAGTGTTTGGATCGGAGCATACCCAAAAGAGGAAGTCACCAACATGATCCACGAAGTCCTTGAAATACCCGAGGGTATTCACGTGCTCAACCTTATCTATGTGGGTTATCCCGCCGAAGAAAAACCACCCCGAACCCAGTATGAAGAAGAACGGATTCACTGGCAAAAATATTAATTAAGGAATGAAAACTCATGGATGATTTTCTTAACTTCCGAAAATTGATTACCCCATCCATCATCAAAGTATTATTCTGGATTTCGAGTGGATTGTGCATTATTGCTGGCGTTGTTTTAATCGCGTCCAGCTTCGGAGCATACGGCAGCGGTGCTTCAACATTTTTAATGGGACTTTGCATTATCCTGCTGGGGCCCATTTTTTCAAGGATCACCTGTGAAACGATCTTTGTCATTTTCCAATCTTATGAAAACACCCCTCCCCAAAAGCATAATAAAAAGCAGAGTACAAAAAAGGAAGCACCGGGTTTCAAGAATAAATATCCAAGATCATCGTAAAAATAGTAAGGAGTAACAAGATATGTTTTTCATAAATTATCAGGACCTTATAAAATTGGGCGTCGCTTTGCTTCTCGGAGGGATCATCGGTGCCGAACGCGAACGATACAAAAAAGATGCCGGGTTGCGCACCACTATCCTGATCACACTTGGTTCAACGTTATTTACCATTCTTTCTCCGCGAGTTGGATTGGGATCGGAAGGTACTCTAGATATCACCCGCATCGCAGCCAGCATCGTTAGTGGCATTGGTTTTCTTGGGGCTGGCGTTATCTTACAGGAACATGGTAAGGTAAAAGGGCTTACCACAGCCGCAACCATCTGGATATCTGCAGCCATAGGCATGGCTTGCGGCGCGGGGGAATTTTTACTAGCCGCAGCCGTTACATTTTTTACAATGGTCGTGCTTGTGCTCTTTTCGAGATTTGAGGAAATTTTAGAGATATCTCTTGAAGAGCGCACGTATGAGATCACATCCAAGCTTAGTTGGGATAAATATAAAGAAATTAAAAGTCTTTTTAAGAGTTATGGGTTAACCATCAATAAATCAAAACAGGAAAAGAAAGCCGGGGGCGATATGGTTCTAACCCTGGAGGTCAGTGGACCATCCAAAAAACACGACAAGGTTGTACAGAAGATCTTATCTGACAAAGAGATCAAAGAATACTGGTTTTAATTTTAGGTCATTAAGATTGAAAACAGGAGACGTATGAGAAAAAAGAGCTTATTTGGAATATCCATTCTGATTTTTTTAACCCTGATCATTTCTGCTTGCAATCTTGTCAGCATCCAATCTGATGCCACATCTCAACCTGCTGATTTAAATTTATCCGAACAAGACCAGGCAGAACAGAGTAGTAATTTAGAAGGATCAAACGAGACCATTTCGTATAAATTACCCAAGCTGATCCTTGTGAATACAGGGGATGAGGATGGATTGATTCTGTACAATCTTCAGGGGCAACCGATCACGGAATTAAAGACGCCCGGTATTGGATATACATCTTCCAGCAATGTTCACATCGCCGGTCCCGTCCCTGAAGGGCCCATCATGACCCCGTTGGTCTATCATTCTTTTGAGAATCCGGAATCACTGCTTGTGAACATCAATGACTCCATTTCCCTATTAGTTAATACGCCCATGTTCTACGGGATGGCTGGTGCCCCCGGAGAGCCCTTTATTGCATACAGTGTTTACGAACCCACCAGCGAATCTATTCGTAGTGACCTCTATATCGGAAATTTAGAGACCCTGCCAACCAACGGACCGATCTACTCTCTGGATAACAACACAGATTACTATGTGATCAACCCTCTGGGGATCACTACAGAATCAGGTACCGCCACCAAAATCTGGTACACCTTTGCAGCTTGGGGTATTGGCGGCGATATTATCTACCCTGTCAACCAAAGTCTGTATTCCTTCGATATGATCAATGGGAATACTATCCAGCATTTGGATAAAAACTGCTCTGTTCAGGGTTTGTCACAAGATTTTACCTGGGCAGCCTGCCGTACCAGCGATTCCAATGGTACTCAAGGCTATTTTATTCAGAATCTGGAAAATGGAATTTCAGTCAGCTTTTCACTTGATCCATCCAGCGGCCGTGGTGCTGGATTCGGAGTTTTTTCCCCAGATGATACTTACGTTGCTTGGTTGGAAGCGAGCGGCTCTCATATGGCTGAAGTCCCTGATTATCACAGCCGCATTCGCATCGGTTTAACAAGTGGAGGGATCATTTATGATCAGGCAGATACCGCTATCGCAACAGTTCTTGGTGTTGGTTCCATTCCATATATGAAACCGGTTGGGTGGCTCGATACGCAAACATTGCTGGCGGAAGTTAGTCTGGATGATTATGGAAATACAGCCTTGATAACCATTAACCTTTCTAGCGGTTCTATTAACAAAATCATTGACGGCAGTTTTATCGCTTTTGCGTATCCATAAAGCATTGTTGACTTAATGTATTAAGATTAAAACAATCAAATTAAATTTATGTTCGAATAATTTACTTGGTTCTTAATGCAAAGAAAGGATTGGGAATGAACAAAAAAACAATCAAAGGTTTCGTTATTATTTTTATCTTAAGTTTGTTTCTTACAGCATGTGATTCACAAGAATCCACAACCACAGTTGGAGGGTTAGAGATCGTGAGAGTTACTTATTCAAAAGAATTTACAGATGAAGGACCTTCCAATATCACCAGTGAATTCTATCCCACCGATACCATTTGCCTGACTGTTGAAATAAAAGGGCGCCCGGAGGAGGGCACTGTAACGACCGAAGCTTACTGGAACGATCAATTCATTGATTCAGTCGAAGTGGATCTTTCATCTATTGAGAGCGATGAAACGATCTCAGTAGAAAAAAATACATACGCCTCTGCACAACTTACCCCTGCCGGATCATGGCCGATCAGCAAAAATTATCGATTCGTGGTCACTATCAATGGTGAATCTCTTGGTGAATATCCATTTACAGTAATTCCTCCGGCTGATGCAATTCCAACAGTTATAGACACTGTAACGCTCGCAAAAGGGGTGGATGAAAACTTTGTTGCCATTGATCCGACAACCGAATTTGCCCAAAATGAACCTGTTGTCCTGGTTGCAAACGGTGATTTTGGAAAAGAATCCTGGTTTCGTTCCGAATGGATACTAAATGGAGAAGCTTATGAAGATTGCCTTACAGAAATTAAATCCGATCAAGATTATCCAGATAATGGAGTATATTTCTCCTGTATTCCAGAAACAGGTTGGCCAGTAGGCAACCATAGTGTCACTTTCTCAATCAACGACGAGGAGTTTGGAACATACACTTTTACAGTGAAATGATCTAATTTGGGGATAACGATTTGCATTTGCATATTTTTGTACTTTGCAGTAATATAAAAGCACTGTTCGGAGGGAATTGTATTTTTGCCTTCGCACGCTCGTCGCAGCACGGTTGCAAGGGGTACCGTGCGAGAAAGGTCGATAGTATCTCGAGGTCAGCTACTATCGACCTTTTATGTTAACTAGTCTTCAAATGTGCTACGGTCACACCTTCTCCACCCTCGGTACTCATAGCAAGTTCCCACCTTTCAACGTAGGGTGAATTGTTTAGGTATTCCTGCACAACCTGGCGGATTGTTCCGGTGCCTTTTCCATGTACAATACGCACATACGGTAATCCTGCGGTATATGCTTTTTCAAGGTAGCGCTCCAACTCTGCCAGCGCATCGTCCACACGCATTCCACGTAAATGACATTCTAAGCCGGGGGATTTCATCGAGGAAGTTGGAAGTCGTGTTGAACTGACATCAGGAACTTCTGCATCAATTTTCTTCTCTTTTATTTTTGAACGAGAAATATCAACCGCACTCACTTTCACCCGCATTTTTCCAATCTCTACTTCCACTACATCCTGCGCAATCGCCCGAACATTTCCATCCACTTTCAATGATTGGATATAAACCCGATCGCCGACCTTCAACGGCTGCACCTGCTGTGCGAAATAAGTATTCTTTTCAAGCGGTTTACGCTGGGTTTCTCCTAGTTGATCTAATTTTTTATGAATTCGTTTCTTGGTATCGGTTGACTCTTTTTCGTTAACTGCTTGCTTTCGAATACCCTTCAGTTCTTCGCGCATGAGTTCAATTTCTTCAAGTGCATCTTTCTGCGCTTTTGCTAAAATGCTGATGCGTTCCTCTTCAATTCCTTCTAACTTTTTCTGCCACTCACGTTTTATTTCCTGTACCTGACGCAGCTCATCTGCAGCAGCTTCTTTTTCTTCATATGTGATTTCACGCTGTCTATGAATTTCATCCAGCAGATCATCTGTTTTTAATTCAGAAGGATCAAGCATCGCACGAGCCAAATCAGTGACTTCGTTATCCATTCCCAATTTGCTGGCGATTGCTAGGGCATTTGATTTGCCGGGCAAACCCAGGATCAAATGATACGTGGGCTGCAGAGTCGCCAGGTCAAATTCCATTGAAGCATTCATCACACCTGTCTGGGTATGCGCAAAGGCTTTCAGTTCAGGATAGTGTGTCGCAACCAAACAGGGGACCTTTTTTTCTATCAGGTTCTGCATGATGGCTCGTGCCAGAGCCGATCCTTCCTGTGGGTCCGTTCCGGCACCCAGTTCATCCAGCAGCACCAGAGTATTCCATCGTGCCTTTTTCAAAATACGCACAATATTCGTAATATGTCCGGAAAAAGTGGAAAGTGATTGCTCGATGGATTGCTCATCCCCAATGTCGGCATACACATCACGGAACAACATTATTTCTGAGCCTGATTGCACAGGAATATGCAGCCCCGATTGTGCCATTAGTGCCAGCAATCCGGCGGTTTTCAATGTCACTGTCTTTCCACCGGTATTCGGACCGGTGATCACCAGCGAAAAAATACCATCTTGCAGCAGAATATCGATCGGCACCACCCGTTGGGGGTCGATCAATGGGTGGCGGGCTTGTAGTAATTTCAGAATTGGGCTGGTTTGATCATTTGCCAGTTCATTGGGATGGTGAAAAATTGGTTCCGAAGCATTCAGGTTCTCTGCATATTTTGCGCACATCAATGACAGATCAAGCATCGCCAGTGCATTCACGATTTCATTTAATTCTTCTGCCGCCCCCTTTACTTTAACAGAAAGTTCGGCAAGAATGCGATGGATCTCTTCTTTTTCAGCTAGTTGAAGTTCGAAGAGAGCATTATTCAATTCAACTACGGCCAGAGGCTCCACAAATAAAGTAGAACCGGATGCTGACTGATCCTGTACAACACTTTTAAAACGCCCCTTATGCTCGGCTCGTAGCGGAACCACATAACGTCCGTTACGTTGGGTAATGATATTCTCCTGCAAAAAACGGGTGATATCCGGATCACTGATGATCTGTTCCAATTTTCGCTGCAAGCGATCATGCGCTGTTCTACTTTGTGCGCGCAGGGTCGCCAATTGTGGGGAAGCATCATCGACAATCTCACCTTTTTCTGAAATGACCTGGCTGATGGCTTCGATCAAGCCTACCGGCGGGATGAGAGGGATGGCAATTCTGCACAGCTGAGGGAAATTTTGGTCCTGCTTGTTGAAAAAACGTCCCAGATCGCGAGTTGACTCAAGTGTGGACTTAATGTCAATAAAATCTGTTATTTCCAAAACGCCCCCACGAACCGCCAGAGTAACCTGCGGTCGAATATCTCTTGCGCCCCCTACACTGATCTCGGCGTAGTCGTTGAGCAGCCGGCGTGCTTCGGTAGTGCGCGCCAGGCGATCAACTGCCAGCCGGTAGTCATTGGTTGGGCGTAAAGTATGCGCCAGTTTCTGTGATGCGCTGAATGCCGCATATTTTTCTAACTGCTCAAGGATGCGCGTGTATTCGAGCGTAGTGAGGGTTTTGGTATCCATTTCCATCTTATTATAATGGGGAGGGTAAATTTTATTGTCTTTGGTTTTAGAAAGCTTTATTCAAAATTGAATGGGTTGCTATAATACTTGTAATGCTGAATTCAAGAACGTTATCTGAAATGCTTGACCCTCTAACCAGACCGGCTCAATTTGCAGAACGGTTGGAAGATGGAAAAGTGCGCTGTTATGCCTGCGCCCACCGCTGCACGCTCAAACCCGGGCAGCGCGGTATCTGCCAGATGCGTTTCAACCAGGAGGGAGAACTGCGCGCGCCCTGGGGGTATGTGGCAGCCGCCAATATTGACCCCATCGAAAAAAAACCTTTTATGCATTTCTTACCAGGCGCCAGCGCCATGACTTTCGGTATGCTCGGCTGCAATTTTCACTGCGATTTTTGCCAGAACTGGATCAGTTCGCAAGCTCTGCGCGATCCTGCTTCCAATGGTTCCGGGCGTTACGTGGAAGAGATCACTCCTGAGAAATTGATTACGTATACGCAACGTTCCGGAGCCAGGATCATCGCCAGTTCCTACAATGAACCACTCATCACCAGCGAATGGGCAGTGGATATCTTCAAGATTGCAAGGCAAGCCGGATTGTACTGTGTGTATGTATCCAACGGTTACGCCACTCCAGAAGTACTGCATGCATTGCAGCCCTATTTGCACGGATTGAAGATCGACCTGAAATGTATGTCTGACCCGCATTACCGTGAATTGGGTGGGAGTTTGCAGGTGGTTTTGGATAGTATTTCTCTGGCACACGAGTTGGGTATGTGGGTGGAAGTAGTGACCCTTGTTATCCCCGACTTCAACGACAGCAGCGAAGAATTGTGGGATGCTGCGAAAGCCGTTGCCACAGTATCTGCCGATATTCCCTGGCATGTAACCGCTTTCTACCCGACCTACAAGCGCACCCAGAGCCCTCCCACTTCTGCCGAGATCCTGCAGCGGGCTGCCGATATCGGTCAGGAAGCAGGGCTGCGTTACGTGTATGCCGGGAATTTACCCGGTCGGGTGGGATCGCTGGAAAACACGTATTGCCCACAGTGCAATACCTTATTGATAGAGCGCCATGGGTATTCTGTTTTCCAAAACAGTTTAACCAGTGCAGGGCAGTGTCCCAAATGTGGCACAAAGATTGCAGGGGTTTGGGGGTAAGAATTGTACAGCTGTACAAGGAACTTTTCAAAATAACTTACGTTAATAGAGTACAACCAAATTGAGTAATAATCTCTCTTGCGCGTAGCTTTCTACTGCAATTGGGGTTATTAACACAAAGACCCAACGAAGTCGCCGCGCCCCTTCCCCTTTGGGAGAGGACTTGCCTGGGAGAAGAAGAGGTGCATCATGGCTATCTGTATTATTTTTGTTGTCGGATTGGTCAGTATCATGTTCCTGGCCATGAGCTTATCGGGTCTGCAATCATCGAAGAAATGATAGATTCATTCGATCATCCTTTTGAGAAGTGACAAAACACGCGCGGCAGTTTATCATTAACTCATAAGAACGAAGGATCGCTTGCGACCGTATGGCTCGCAGGATCCCACTGACCACGCCAGGGAGTGAATCACTCCCTGGCTTTTTATTTCATCTTTTTAACGAGCTGAGCGACCATAACGGTTCATCCTACTGCCTCCACCCATACTCATGTCGTTTGTTGAATTCTGCCAACCCGGAATAACAATTCCATCTGCATTCAGTTGTTCGATCACATAAGCATGGGCAGCTTCTATCACTGTTAAATAATCCGCTACTCCATAATTAAGCAGGATTTGTGATAGGGTCAATCCGCTATCGAGTTGCACCTGAAGTTCGTCAGTTGAAACATTCAATTGTTCAGCTACATAGGTCACCATATATTCGTCCATCAATCCAAGTCCGGCTTCTTCACCGGGTTGAGTGACTGGGGAGACTCCATTGGGTCCACGATATGTAATTTCGTTACCTGCAGCAAAAACAGTATTGGTGCTGAAAATTCCCAGCGCGAGTGCTGCCATTATCGATCCTAAAATTAAACGCTTTGACATTCTATTTCTCCTTCATTATTTGAATTACGGAGCTAAGCATATCGTTCAGGAATGATGTTTTTCTGAAGTATTGATGAATAATTGATGAACTTTTTTATGAGGTCTTCCTACATATGGGGGTTATTCTTGTTTATTCACCATCCCTATCCCTTGACGTACATAGAATACATGTTCTATAATAGAACATGTATTCTAAAACATTCAGTGATGGAGGAAATCATGAATAGAAGCCAGACCCAAACCATTTTCCATAATCCTTTCCAGATTATGCGCAAAGTTTATGAACAATCCGGGGGGATAGTTACCATTTTTATCACTCTCGTTCTGTTGTCGCTGGAGGTCTTTAATTTCAGCACCACCAAATTTGCTTTGCAGGATCTGTTGGGTGAGATTGGCGCCGGTCCTACAACCTGGGCAGCTATTTTAGCCAGTGCATTCTGCGGTATGAATCTGCTCGGTATCATTCGTCTTTTCAATTCACCTGATCGCCAAAACCAGGGGAGCGAGAATTGGTTCCTACTTGGTGCCTGGTTGCTGGCAGCCGTGATGAATACCGGACTGAACTGGTGGGGCATTTCTATTGCCATCTACAATCATCCTGTCAACAGCGTACTGGTGGTGGACCCCATGACCATTGTGACGGTCATCCCCATTTTTGTTTCTCTCATGGTCATGTTCATCCGCATTTTGATTATTGGGAACCTTGTTGGTACTATCCGCAAAGTCACTTCTAATCCTTCTAAACCACAGCAAACCAATAACCAACCGTTTGGTGTCCGCTCCCAATCTGTACAACCCAACACCGGAACCCTGCGCCGCACCATCGTTCCACAGGGAACACATGTCTTTTCGCCTTCTTCGAAAATAGAGAAATAGGTCTCCTCGCATCTCTCCTTTTGTTGCCAACAGCATGGAAATTCCGCCATGCTGTTGGTATTTAAACACAGTAGATTCTTTCCCTTCTTTTTGATTAAGTTCTGCATTCTGGCAGCAGATAGGGATAGCTTATAATCCCCTATATGACAAACAACGAACCATTGCCCAATCCTATCTATATAGATACTGCGCGTGCGCTGAATACTCTACTCAACATCCTTCGATCTGAAAAATGTATTGCCGTGGATACCGAATCTGACAGCTTATATGTCTATCATGAAAAGGTTTGCTTAATTCAATTTTCCACCAGCACTGCTGATTATCTGGTTGACCCACTCAGCGGAATTGATATCGCATTACTTGGTGTGATCTTCGCCGATCCGCAAATTGAAAAGATTTTCCATGCCGCGGAATACGATGTCATTTGTCTGCGGCGTGATTATGGTTTTGAATTCGCCAACCTGTTCGATACCATGCAAGCAGCCCGTATTCTGGGGTTGCCCAAGCTGGGGTTGTCCTCACTATTGGAAGAATATTTTGCTGTTATCATAGATAAACGCTTCCAAAAAGCCAATTGGGGAAAGCGACCCATACCACAGGCTATGGCAGATTATGCTCGTCTGGATTCCCATTATTTAATCCCCTTGCGCAATAAGCTGGCATCGGCTTTAAAAGAATCAAAGCACGTGAAAGTTGCCCAGGAAGATTTCATGCGTATTGCCCACTCCGCCAGTATCCCAAACGATAAACCCTGTTATACCGCTGTGCGCGGCTACCATACGCTTACTCCACAGCAGCTTGCCATCCTTGCTGAATTATGTGCATACCGCGATCGCGTCGCAAATCAAGCCAATCTTCCTCCCTTCAAAATACTGAGCAGTGCAATCCTGCTTGAGATTGCCAAAGCCAACTCCGAAGATTTATCCACGATCCCCGGTCTTTCAGACAGACTTCTGCACAGATACGCCAAAGGGCTGCTTGAAGCAGCGAGGTTGGGAAAAACGAAACCACCTATCTACCTCGATCACAGATCCAAACCCTCTGAAGCGTATATCGCCCGTCTGGAACGGCTAAAAAAATGGCGTTTGCAGCTCGCCAGCGAGAAAACGGTGGAATCGGATGTGGTCCTTCCACGAGAGATACTGGAAGAGATCGCCAAGAAAAATCCAACCACCGACCAGGATCTTGCTGTGTTGATGCAGGATGTGCCAGAACGCTTTCATTTATATCGTTCTTCTATTTTGAAAATTCTAAAGGAGCAGCCATGAGAATTCATTTTGACGGAGCAGCACAAACCGTAACCGGCTCGCAGCATCTTCTGGAGATCAACGGGAAAAAAGTTCTTTTGGAATGTGGTATTTACCAGGGCAAACGCACCGATTTCTACAGCCGCAACTGCTGCTTTCCCTTTGAACCGACCACGCTTGATGCGGTCATTCTATCGCATGCTCACATTGACCACAGCGGGAACCTGCCCAACCTAGTTAAACAGGGTTACTCTGGACCTATTTTTGCCACTCCTCCTACTGCTGATCTGGCAGATATCATGCTGCAGGATTCAGGACACATCTACGAAGAAGATGCTCTGTATTTAAATCAAAAGAAGAATCGCCGCGGCTTACCTCCGATTGAACCACTGTATACAAAAGAGGATGCTTTGCGTGTAAAACCTCTTTTCCGCGAGGTCGGGTATGATCAGCCATTTGAACCCATCCCTGGTATTCAGGCATGCTTGCTGGACGCCGGGCACATCCTGGGTTCAGCCGGGGTATGTTTGGATATCGAAGAACAGGACAAGAAAACACGCCTGTGGTTCTCCGGTGATATCGGTCGCCCCGGTCTTTCTCTCATCCGCGATCCGCAGCTCCCTGAAAATGTGAACCACCTCATTATGGAATGTACCTACGGAGACAAAGCACACAGCGATCCAGAGGAAGCTTTTATAGAACTGCGCGATGTGATCCGGCGCACGGTGGAGCGGCGGGGCAAGATCATCATCCCGGCTTTCTCCGTAGGACGCACGCAGGAGATCGTGTATAACCTCAACCGCATGATCAGTGCAGGTGACCTGCCGCGCATTCCAGTGTTCGTCGATAGCCCGCTGGCAACCAATGCCACTGAAATATTCCGCAGACACCCCGATTATTTTGATGATGAAACGCATGCCTTTATGGAAACCGGGCGCCACCCCGCTCTTACCTTTGATGGGTTGGAATACACACGCAGTGTGGATGAATCCAAAGCCATCAATGAAAAATCCGGACCCTTGATCATCATTGCCGCT
>CAYLUJ010000019.1:0-11193 GCA_964386805.1 uncultured Pelolinea sp.
AAAGCAACGCATAGGAGGATGGCATGACAAGAGAACTCTGGAAGGGAAATGAAGCGATCGCCGAAGCTGCCGTGAGAGCAGGCTTACAGGCATATTTTGGATACCCCATCACCCCTCAGACCGAAGCCTTGGAATATTTATCCTCGCGTCTGCCTGAATTGGGGCGTGCTTTCTTACAAGCTGAAAGCGAACTGGGAGCCATCAATATGGTGTATGGTGCAGCCTGCGCCGGAGCCCGCACCATGACCAGTACCTCCAGCCCCGGTACTTCTTTAATGATGGAAGGGCTTTCTTATATCGCCGGTACCGAAGTCCCCATGGTTCTGGTGGATGTGGTGCGCGGCGGTCCTGGGTTGGGGAACATCGCTCCAGCTCAAGGAGATTACAACCAGATCGTGCACGGTGGTGGACACGGTGATTATCATCCCATTGTCCTTGCACCAGCCAGCATCCAGGAAAGCGTTGATATTGTCTATGAGATATTTGATATCGCAGATAAATATCGCACCATCGGTATTGTGATGGTAGATGGCAGCATCGGTCAAATGATGGAGCCAGCCACCCTCCCGCCCATGAAGGAAGTCAGAAAGACCTGGCCAGCCTGGTCTGCTTCCTCTACACAGGGAAAGAGAGAGCGCAATGTTCTCACATCCATCTATCTGGATCCAAAGCAAGAAGAAATTACCAATTTGCGCCTGATGAAAACCTGGCAGCAGATCGAGAAGAATGAAATTCGTTATAAAGAATACTTCATGGAAGATGCCAAATTCGCCGTTGTCGGATTCGGTTCTGCCGGGCGGGTAGCCCTTTCCGCTGTACGGGCAGCCCGTGCGGAAGGCATTCCGGTGGGTTTGTTCAGACCCATCAGTCTCAGCCCATTTCCAAAACAGAAGATACTGGAATATGCGAACAAATTGCAGGGCTTTTTCGTAGTTG
Organism: uncultured Pelolinea sp.; assembly: GCA_964386805.1. Lineage (GTDB taxonomy): Bacteria > Chloroflexota > Anaerolineae > Anaerolineales > Anaerolineaceae > UBA4781. Next base: position 937 of record CAYLUJ010000019.1, read on the forward strand.
AAATGAATTCCGGTATGATGCTGGATGATGTCCTGCTCGCATCGCAGGGGCGCATCCCGGTGGAATTCTACGGTCGTATGGGCGGTGTTATGCCCTTCCCGGATGAGATCCTGCGCGAGATCAGGCTTTTACATGCCAATGGATGGAAAGCCGAAGGTCATCCGCGTGACCGCTGGCTTGCAAAATTAGAAACAATTTTGAAAGAGGAATAACAAAATGACGACCACAAATTTGGAAGACATGCAGGTCATCTACCAGCACCCCGAATCTCTGCTGGATATCAATACCCATTACTGCCCAGGCTGCACACATGGGGTAGCACACCGCTTGGTGGCTGAAGTGATCGACGAAATGAATTTACGTGAAAACTGCATCGGGGTTGCTTCCGTAGGCTGCTCCGTGTTTGCTTATAATTATTTTGATTTTGATTTTATTCAATCACCACATGGAAGAGCGCCTGCCATGGCAACCGGCGTCAAGCGCGTCCATCCGGATCAGGTTGTTCTGACCTATCAGGGCGATGGCGATATGATCTCCATTGGTACAGGAGAGATCACGCATGCAGCAGCCCGTGGTGAGAACATTACCGTGATCTTCATTAATAATGCCAACTACGGCATGACCGGTGGACAGATGGCTCCTACTACCTTACCGGGGCAAAAAACCACTTCCTCCCCAAAGGGACGTGACGTGGAACAAGCCGGGTATCCCATCCGTGCCAGTGAAATGTTGGCAACCTTAGATGGCGCTGGTTTCATTGCCCGTCGCAGTTTGCATGATCCCAAAAACATCCGTCTGGCGAAAAAAGCCATTCGCATAGCATTCGAAACGCAGGTGCGCGGATTAGGTTTCTCCATGGTGGAACTACTTTCCACCTGCCCCACCAACTGGCACCTCAACCCCGCCGCCGCCACGAAATGGTTAGAAGAGAATATGCTCCCTTATTATCCACTGGGAGATTATAAAGTTCATCCTGCATTGAAGGACTTGAAACTCTAAAAGGAGAAAGTACATGCAAAACGAGACATTAATTGCCGGATTTGGTGGACAGGGAGTCCTTTTTGCAGGGAAAGTGTTGGCCCATGCTGCTCTGGAGCTCGGACTGGAAGTTACCTGGTTCCCTTCTTATGGGCCGGAAATGCGCGGAGGAACCGCCAACTGCACAGTGATCTTCTCGGATGAAGAGATTGGATCGCCGCAGGTTCTCAATCCCACCAGTATTATCGTGATGAATCAGCCTTCTCTGGACAAGTATGAGGAGATGGTTCGGAAAGATGGCTATTTAGTGGTTGATACCTCCATGACAAACCGCGAGGTCAAGCGCAAAGATATTCACGTCATCTGTCTCCCGGCAACCGAGATCGCCGAATCGATTGGTGATAAACGGCTAACAAATATTGTGCTACTAGGGGCTCTTATTCAGGTATCACACTTCTTTGGTCAAGCAGAATTGGAAAACGCGTTGAAAAAGAGCCTGGGAGGGAAAAAGGCAGATTTGATCGCTTTTAATATCATCGCATTGCAGCGTGGATTCGTATATAATAGCTAAACACCTGACCAGTGTATCTTGTAGGCGGTCATAAAATATGGTAAGATAGGCGACATTACACAATCCCTTTCGACTTAGAATTTAATGGCGTTAATACTCCATGGGGAGTCATTTTCATTCCAGTAAAATATCCAAATGAATTCTAAGTCAGCATTATTTTTGACGAGGAAAAAAGATGCCAAACACATTCTTGACCAAAGAAGGTTACAACAAACTGCAGGAAGAGCTTGATTTTCTGCGCGGCACACGCCGAACAGAGATTGCCGAGCGTCTGCGTGAAGCAGCCTTTGGCGAAGATCTGGTTGAAAATGCAGAATATGAAGCAGCCAAGAATGAACAAGCTTTCATTGAAGGTCGTATCAAAGATCTGGAAGGACTGCTTGCCACTGCACGGATCATTGAATCCACTTCCAAGGGGGGGGCTATTCAATTGGGGACGAAAGTTGTCATCCAAGAATCAGGCAGCAAGGACAATGAGGAATATTTCATTGTTGGTCCCGCTGAAGCAATGCCCGCTGAAGGGAAGATTTCCAATGAATCTCCACTGGGAAAAGCGTTAATGAACCACAAAGAAGGTGATCAAGTGGAAGTTCAGGCTCCCGATGGTTCATTTAAGGTTAAAATAATTGAAGTTGCTTGACATCGGAGCATAAGAAATGAGCCCCGCTCCGTTCAGGTAGGCGGGGCTTTTTAATTAATTAAAGAAGGATTGAGCACATGGATTGGAATGAATTAGAGAAAATACGTCTTGCCAAAATTGACCAGATGCGCACCGAAAATGTGGAACCTTATCCCACCCGCGCAGAAGTTGACCATTCAATCAAAGACGCCATTAGCAATTTTGAAACCTTCGAAAAACGCAACGATCCTTCCATCAGCGCTCCCGAAGTAATTCTGGCGGGGCGCATCCGCTCGAACCGCATCATGGGAAAATTGGCTTTCAGCCATATCGAAGATGGCAGTGGGCGTATTCAATTGATGCTCCGGGTCAATGAGATCGGGGAAGAAAATCTAAAACATTTTTGTGATTTATTTGACCTGGGCGATTTTATCCAGGCCAGCGGTGTTTTAATGCGCTCAAAGACTGGCGAAATTACTTTACTGGTCAAAAATTTTAAAATGCTTGCCAAAGCCGTTACTCCACTGCCGGCTGCCAAAGATGAGGTCATTGATGGAAAAATGGTCAGGCATGCTACATTAAGCGACCCTGAAAGCCGTTACAGGCAGCGCTATGCCGACCTGGCAGTTAATGAAGAAATTCGAAAAACATTCCGTGCCAGAACCGCCATTGTTCGCGCTCTGCAGAAATTTCTGGATCAGCATGATTTTATCGAGGTAGAAACTCCCATCCTGCAGCCTATTTATGGTGGTGCTGCAGCAAAACCATTTTCCACTTTTCATAACCAACTTCATCAAGATTTGTTTTTACGTATTTCTTTTGAACTCTACCTAAAAAGATTGCTGGTGGGTGGATTTGATCGGGTTTATGAGATCGGTCGTGATTTTCGCAATGAAGGTGTTTCTTTCAAGCATAACCCAGAATTTACGCAGCTTGAGTTCTATATGGCGTATGCCGATTATGAAAAGATCATGAGTTTTACCGAGCAGATGCTGGCATTCGTTTGCGATGAGGTTCTGGGAACACGCACCATAGCTTTTGATGGACATGAAATTAATATGAATATCCCCTGGAAACGTCTGGAACTGCGCCAGGGTATTCTGGATGCCACCGGAATTGATATCTATGCCTGTACCAGTGCTGACAGTTTATATCAGGCGATGAAAAAAAATAATCTGAATCCCAAAGAAGGTCAACCTCGTGGTAAATTAATCGACAGTCTGATCGGTGATTATTTGGAACCCGCCTGCATCCAACCTACATTTTTATTTGATTACCCGCGTGACATTTCTCCGCTGGCAAAGAATAAACCAGATAATCCACAGGTTGTCGAACGGTTTGAAGGCTTTGTGGGTGGAATGGAATTATGCAATGCTTTCACCGAATTAAATGATCCACTCGAACAAGAAAAGCGATTCGCAGAAATGGGACGCACGTACGATGAACTAGACGAAGAACGCCATCCCATGGATGAGGATTACCTGAAAGCCATGTCTTACGGAATGCCGCCCAGCGGTGGGTTTGGGATGGGCATTGATCGCTTGACCATGTTATTGACCAACAACCGTTCCATCCGAGAAGTGATCCTGTTTCCGCATTTGCGTGAGACAGGTGATGAAGCTCAGTAAAACAAAAAATCCGCATATGCGGATTTTTTATTCTTTAATGTGTACGTTTTCTTCACCCACCAGATGGTGAACTCGTTCTAGCAATTCATTGGTAATGTGGATCGCATTATTGGGAAAATCCAGTTCGACTTCTTTATCATCCTCGCGACAGAGAAATGTGAAACGGTCATTGCCAGGTGATGCACGCAACATCCCATAGATTTGTTTCATCAGGCGAATATCCTGTTCTTTCTTCCCGGTCGCATTGATTACAATGGTTAAATTTTTGCTGTTCAGATCTGCAACAGGCGTGGTGTAACGAGCAGGTTCTTTTTCTGAAATTTCATTCTTTGGTTTTTCAATAGTTGGAACACTCAACTCATGGATAGGCTCATCCCTCGGTTTTGTATCTTGTGGTGGGGTTACATCGTGCGATAGGTCTGTTTGGAGCATGATATCCGGTGAAGTATCCTCCACAAATTCCTCATTCATCGAATCAATTTCTTCACCTGAAATATCTTGCGGCATTAATCCCCGTTCATCCGTGGCAGGTTCCCGGTTAGGGTCTTCATCATCTCCTTCTGCATCCGGATCGATCTCTAATTTGCGGATTTCATCCACCAGCACTTTCGCATCCATACCTTCCGCATCCACTTTTCCCCTGACAACTACTACTTCATCTTCAACCAGTACCTCGTGCGCTTCTGCCCAGGTACGCGGGAAAATCACCAGACCAATGGAACCCTGCACATCTTCCACAGTTGCAAAGCCCATTGGATCGCCCTTCTTGGTAACGATGGACCGAATATTGGTCAGTCTGCCTGCCACTGTCACTTCTTCTTTTTGTTGTGCTTCTTTCAATTGACTGGAAAAATGAGTAACCGTTCTTTTGATTGTTTTCATATACGCAGAAAGCGGATGGTCTGTCAAAAACAATCCCAACAGTTCTCGTTCCCATTCCAATTTTTCCTTTGGGTTCATGGGTTCAAGATCAGGAAGACGGATTTCTTCTTTCAGTCCTTCCACTGTACCAAAGAAAGTAAGCTGACCCTCTTCCTTGGCACGAAAATGGCTTTCACTGATAGCACTCATACGATCCATCACACTGAAAATCGCACGCCGGTCGCCAAATGCATCCAAGGCGCCCACTCTGATCAGGCATTCCAGGGCACGCTTTCCCACTTTACGCAAATCTACTCGCCTGACAAAATCATCAAGGTCCTCAAAGGGGTGATCAGCCCGGGCAGCAACGATCAACTCAACTGAACTTTGACCAACATTTTTAATGGCACCCATTCCAAAGCGGATGCAGCAGTTATTCTCACCCTGATCTTCAATGGAAAAATCCCAGAAACCATGATTTACATCCGGCGGTAACACCGGGATACCCATGGCAAGACAATCGGCAATATAGTAAGCTATTTTTTCGCTATCACTCATCGATCCGCACAGGAGTGCGACCATATATTCCAGGGGATAATGAGTCTTGAGGTAAGCAGTTTGTACGGCGACCACTCCATAATCAGCGGCATGGCTTTTATTAAAACCATACTGTGCAAAATTACGCCAATCATCAAAAATTAAACGAGCAGTTTCTTCTTCAATGCCATTAGCGACCGCGCCCTTGATAAATTTCTTTTCATGAACTTTGATTTGATCTTCTTTTTTCTTAGAGATCGCTTTGCGCAGTGTATCAGAATCGGCGGCGGAATAACCGGCTAAGGAAATAGCAGCCGTCATGATCTGTTCTTGATATACTGCTATTCCGAATGTTTCTTCCAGAATGGGTTTTAATAATTCATGCCTGTATTCAACAGCTTGTTTTCCATGCATGCGGGCAATATAGTCAGGAATGAATTGCATGGGTCCCGGGCGATAAAGTGCAACCATAGCAATGATATTACCCAGATTTTGGGGTTTCATCTGCACCATATACTTGGTCATACCGCCGCCTTCCAGTTGGAAAACTCCAGCGGTCAATCCTTTTCCAAGAAACTCAAAGGTCTCCGGGTCATCCAGCGGTATGTTTCCCAGATGCAGTTTCACCCCATGCCGTTTCTCGATCATCTTACAGGCACTCGACATTACGGTGAGGGTTGCCAGGCCTAGAAAATCAACTTTCAACATCCCCAGATCATCGAGAATAGCCATTTCAAACTGGGTAACGGTTTTAATAGGGCTGTCTTCTGATTCGCGCGTAGGGCGGTGCAGAGGAATATACTCCACCAGGGGTTTATCTGAAATCACTACCCCCGCTGCATGGGTGCCAGCATTACGAACCACTCCATCGAGCTTTGCCGCTGTGTCGATCAGCTCATGCATGTGGGGAACATTTGAATAAATTTCATTTAATTCAGGGACTTCTTGTAGCGCTTCTTCGATGGTCACCGGATGGCTGGGAACATTGGGAATCAATTTTGCAACCCGGTCCACTTCATTGAGCGGAATATCCATCACACGACCCACATCTCTTATCGCTTGACGCGCTTTCATAGTACCAAAGGTGATGATCTGAGCTACTTGGTCATATCCGTATCTCTGTGCGCAGTACTGCATCACATCTGCTCTTTTATCATCTTGAAAATCAAGGTCAATATCGGGCATGCTCACACGTGATGGATTGAGAAAACGTTCAAAAATCAGTTTATGGGATAGTGGCTCTACCAGTGTGATATCCAGTGCATATGCTACAATCGAACCCGCTGCCGAACCTCTGGCTTCATACCAGATGTCGTTTTCGCGGGCAAATTTACAGAGATCCCACACGATCAAGAAATAGGCATCAAAACCCATTTCATGGATCACTTTCAACTCATAATCCAGACGCTCCCTGATGTCTGCATCGCCCGCATGTTCTTTGTAGCGCTTTTGGACTCCCTCTTCACACAACATACGTAGGTAAGAGCCCGTATCATATTCCTTTGGTACGTCAAATTTTGGCAAATGGTATTCATCGCGTTCCAATTTCACCGAACAGCGTTCGGCAATCGCCACCGTATTGCTGATAGATTCTGGGACTTCTGCAAACAAAGCAGCCATCTCTTGCGGAGAACGTAAATAATAAGAATCACCATTCATATGCATGCGATTTTTGTCAGAAAGTAGGGCACCAGTTTGAATGGCTAACAAAATATCCTGGTAGCGTGCGTCTTCCCTATCTACATAATGCACATCATTGGTCGCTACCAGTTTGACTTGAAATTGTTTTCCCCATGCGATGAGTTGTTTATTCACTGCTAAAATCTCAGGCATATCATGATCCTGGATCTCCAGGAAAAAATTTTCTTTTCCAAACACATCCAGATACCAATGCAATTGCTCTTCAGCTTTTTCGAGTTGATTGCTCGAAATAAGAGTTGGAATTTCTCCTCTCAGGCAAGCGCTGGTACAAATGATACCCTCAGCATGTTCTGCGAGGTACTCATGATCAATGCGCGGATAATAATAAAATCCTTCAAGCTGTGCAGCGCTGGCAATTTTGAGCAAGTTTTGATAGCCGGTCATATTCTCTGCCAGCATTAATATATGGTTTGAGCGTTTATCTTTTTGGGGATCACGTTGACCCATCCGTCGAGGAGTGATATATCCTTCCAATCCGATAATAGGATGAATACCTTCTTTCAGGCAGGCATTATAAAACTCCACCACCCCATACATGGTACCGTGATCGGTGATTGCTACCGCTGGCATGCCCATTTCTTTCGCGCGTTGAATGAGCTTGGGAAACATGCAGTATCCGTCAAGCAGAGAATAATGTGAGTGAACGTGCAGGTGAACGAAAGACATAGAATTCAAATCAGGATGATTTCGGTCATTATAGCACGTGACCAAAACACATCCATCGAAAGCATCTTAAAAATAGAATGATTTTAAGGTTAAACGTAGAAGATCATTCGCGCTTCCCTACAGTCGCGATATATGCTGCAAATTGATGCGTTCCATCCACGCCAAGTGCCGCATTGATCAAATCATCATCATAAGCCGCAATGGCACACACCCCACACCGGATGGTTTCCGCTGCCAGGTAGAGATTCTGACAGACATGCCCCGCATCTAGCAGAATATAGCGAAAAGATCGCTCCCCGTAGCGCCAGTAGGTACGGGCAATATCCGCCACCCAGCAGAAAGTGACCGCACTGGTTTGTACATGCTTCTGCTTCAAGCAGGCACCGGTAATTTTTTGGTTGATATCTGCGCTCGCATCCAAAAGTAGCAATTTATGCTCAAGTGCCAGATAGCGATACAATCCTTGCGCCAGACCCTGTACCCGATTAATAAGCAAGAATGTTTCGAATGGATGCCGTGCTCCGGCTGAAGGGACATTTCGTCTGGTAAAGGTTTTTGCTTCATTGATTGTTTTTACTCCTTGGGTTGCCCATAATAAATAACTGAGTTCTACCAGAGATAATTTTTCTTCAGTATATTGCCGTCGACTTTCCCGTGTTTGAACAATGTTGCAAAAATCCGATTCGGCAAACTTACAATCTTTTGAATCAGGCAGGGCAATCAGTTGCGCATCGGCATTGTATGCCACCTGCAGGGGCGGTTGGGGAACACCCATTTTTTGTTGCGAATCGGGCATATTCTGATATTTAGATGCTTCAAAATAATCTTTCCAGGTGCTCATCGTTTCTCCATATTCTTGTGTGATTTTTCTTCAGACACATTTCTTTGTTTTTTTAATTTACTGCTAACGACACGTACCAGAGTTTTTATTTCATCAATCTTAAAAATATACAATACAGTTCCGTAAAGGATGGCTGCGACCAGTATGGTTGCCAGCATTTGCAACCAATAGGGCAGTCCAAGATTCATATGCATACATGCGATTACACAAACAGCCATTAACCCGACCGCAATACACGCTTTTAAAAGTCCTGTTAGCAGAAATTTCCTATCCAGTCCATGCATGCGCTTCTGCATGAAAGCCAACAGAACGAGCGCTTCAAGGATTGTGGCGGTGGAATTCGCTAAAGCCAATCCGCCATGCGGCATCCAACCCACCGCTGTGAACAAGCGGCTGAAAAGGATGCTTAAAACCAAATTCAAGCTCATGGCACCCACCCCAACTATCACAGGGGTTTTCGTATCATGCTGGGCATAGAAAGCACGACTTGTGATTTCCACTATGCTGTGACCGACCAAACCTACCGCATACCACAGCAGCGCCCAAGCCACCAGAGTTGTGGAAGAAGCTGTAAATTCTCCTCTTTGGTAGAGCAGCCGTACAATATCTTCACGCAGTAAAATCAAGCCAACCATGGCGGGGATGGAGAGAAAGAGAATCATTCTTAATGTCGAAGTAAAGGATGCACGCATCTCATTCAGTTTCCCGGAGGCTACCTGTGCAGAAAAAGTCGGCAGGGATGCGATTGCAATGGATTGCGCAATGGCTGCCTGGGGCATCAACATCAACGAAAATCCCAAGCTAATTGCAGTAACGCTGCCTTCCGGCTGCAGTGATGCAAGATACGTGTTTACAAGGAAATTCAATTGAACGATCGCCACACCCAGTAGCCGGGGTGCCATTAAAATCGCTACCTCACGAACGGCAGAATTTTTCCGTTCCAAGCCAAGTTTATAGTGCGCATGCGGTAAATGCAGCAGATTGGGAATCTGCACCAGTAAATGGAAACTAGCTCCAATCAAAATGCCATACGACAATCCATAAACCCCATAGCGCGGTGCCAGCACAAGTGCTCCAAAGATCCAGCCAATTTGATACATGCCTGGCGCGAGCGCAGATACAAAAAAACGCTGGTGTGCGTTCAAGATGCCCATCACCAACCCACTTAATCCAAAAATGATGGCGGAAGGAATCTGAATGCGCAGTAAAGCGGCTGTCAACAATTCTTTTTCCATGCTAACGGATGAAAAACCAGGCGCCAGAACATAATGCACCACTTGGCGGGCAAAGATCATGGTTAAAATGCTGAACATTGTCAGAATGAGAAGTACCCAATTGATGATGGCGCTGGCTAATTTCCAGGCGCCTGCTCGGTCATCCTTTACTAGAAAACCGGTGAAGGTTGGAATGAAGGCGGAACCCAGGGCACCACCGGCGACTAAATTGAACAGAATCTCGGAGAAACGATTGGCTGCATAAAATGCTTCGCTATCTGCCCCCGTTCCAAATGCTTTCGCAGTCAGAGATTTCGCCAGAAGACCTGCCAGATTGCTAAGAATATAGGCAATCATGACCGTCCCTGCCGCACGCGCAATTTGACGGTTGGCTTGATGGATCGTGTTTTCGTTTTGGGACATGCTTTTGATTATACTCAAAGGTCGCTCCTTTTTTACTAAATTCTTATTTCTATCTTATAAAAGCAAAGTAAGATATTTTTAACGAATTACTCAGAAAGGAGTAGCTCATGGGAGAAAATAAGGGGACCGCTACGACCCAAACCGATCTATCAAACGCAAAGTCAGGGTCAGAGAAACAACAGAAATTAATCAAAAATCAATCAGAAATGAGTAATACA
>CAYLUJ010000019.1:11203-13789 GCA_964386805.1 uncultured Pelolinea sp.
GCAGGCAGGGGTAAAAACACATAAAAATATGTTCATGCAGAAAGCACTGCGCCAGATTTTGCTGGCTGTTCTATTTCTAGCCATTGGAGCCGGGCTGGTCTTTTTCCTTGTCCATCAACCAGCTGCCAAAGGATATGCAGTTCAAAAAGAAGAAGCTGTGCGCCTGCAGGATATTGAAGCCCAACACAACCAACTGCTTTCAGATTATGCCGACCTGACCACGCGCCATGAGATTGCAGTAACATTGGTTGATATCTATAAGATCCAAAACAACGTCAATATTGCACGCATTGCATTGATGGACGGCAATGAAACCCGTTTGTCCATCGCATTGGGCTATGTGGAGAAGGATATCGAAACCTTGGATATTGGAGAATTCCCTGAAAAAGTGGACCTGTCTGCACGAGTGACAGCCATCAAAGATTACTTGCCGAACAATACACCAAAAGCACTGGACGAGCTGAATGCCTTATTTGACGACCTGCTCCTACTGGCAAATAATATGGAGATCACTGAATAAAAAATAAGCTCCTCAAAAAACTGAGGAGCTTATTTTTTATTCATCAGAACGGGAACCGAGAGTTACTCTGATATCTTTTTCGGTTCCGTTGCGCAGAACGGTTACCATAAGGGCATCACCAGGGACTTTATTCATGAACAGGTAAGACAGCAATTGGTTATAGTTTTTCACTGCTATCCCATCGACTGCTACAATTACATCTCCACCTGCATACAAACCCTGATATTTTGTGGTACGGGTTCCGGCTTTGATGCCGGCTTTCGCTGCTGGTCCGCCCACGGTAACATCCAGCACATATACACCCGGAATGCTAGGATCAAATCCCATGGCTTCGACTTCATCCATGGTCAGTCCATCCACGCTGGAAATGCCAAGATAGGGATATTCATAGGACCCTTCACGGATCAGCGATGGCACAACCTTCTTTACAATATCAATAGGGATCGCAAAACCAATCCCACTATAAGAAGCGTTCCCTAATGCGCTGGAAGTCTCATCATAGATTGCCCGGTTAATACCAATCACCTCGCCATTCAGGTTCAAAAGAGGTCCGCCGGAATTACCCGGGTTAATAGCCGCATCGGTTTGAATAGTATCACCAGCAGCATAAGCCGAACCGCTCTCAGTGGATCGGATGGAATCCAAAACCCGTCCAAGGGCTGAGACGATGCCGGTGGTCATGGTGCCTGTGAAACCATACGGATTTCCGATGGCGATTACAAACTGTCCTACTTCGAGATCCGAGGAACTGCCCATCGTTAGCGGGTGAAGCACATCTTCAGCCACATCTACTTTAATTACCGCCAGGTCAGAATCCATATCGGTTCCGACCACCTCTCCATTCGTTCGTGTACCCTCAGGAAACGTGATCTCTATTTCAGTGGCGTTTTCGATGACGTGGTAATTGGTGATGATATGCCCTTCCAGATCATATACAAATCCAGAGCCCTGCCCCATTCCACCGTCGGAAGTATAAACTAAAATGTAGACAACCCCCGGATTTACATTCTTGTAGATATCAACCAAAGCATCTTCGCCTTGGGTATATTCCAATACCTGGTCAGGAATATTGTTCTCTTCGTCCTGCACTGTTCCAACATTTTCCGCAGGTAGCTGGGTCTGATTTTTCTGTGTCACACTGCATGCACTGAGAATCAACGCCAGCAGAATAAAACTTGAAATAAGCGTGTTTTTACCTTTAAACATTTTTACTCCTTTTTCCATATTTCTCGTAAAATTGTTTTTTGTCTATCGGTGAGATTGCGCGGGATCTCGACTTTCACCTTGACCATTAAATCTCCAAATTTTCCTTTTTGCTTCAACAGAGGCATTCCATGTCCCTTGACTCTGAAAACCTGCATGGGTTGTGTTCCCGGAGGTATTTTCAAGAGAACATCACCGGACGGGGTGTGGACTTTCTCTTCACCACCCAGAATCGCCGTAAACACATTAATCGCAATGGTTGTTAAAAGATCATCCCCTTCAGGAGTGAATTGGTCATTGGGAGTAACAGTGATCAATAGAAATATGTCTGCACCAATTCCATTCGATTGTCGCGGACCGGCTCCGGAAATACGCACTTTACTCCCTGTTTTCACACCTGCCGGGATATTTACTTCAATTTTTTTGTTATCAAACTGCAGGAGTCGACGGGTTCCTTGATAGGCTTCCCAGAATGAAATTGTCACAGGCTGTTGATACGTTTGTGGCTGAACTGCCCGCCTGGTGGAAGTGCTTCTTCTTTGATTACGTGGTCGAGCATTGCCAAAAAAGGCATTAAAGAAATCCGAAAAACCACCACCGAACATATCACCGAAATCATCCATATTGTTCACACGGGTGGTGCGGGTGGTGTACTGTGGATTGTTAAATAGATCTTCCCAGCGGAAGGAATTAGGATTATTCCCATCTTGCTGCCACGATTGGTAGGAATTCGACAATTGATCGTAGTGTGAACGTTTCTGAGGATCACTCAGCACTTCATTTGCTTCATTGATCTCTTTGAAGTGTTCTTCCGCTTGCTTGTTACCCGGATTTTTATCGGGATGATATTTCATGGCAAGTTT
>CAYLUJ010000019.1:13799-26181 GCA_964386805.1 uncultured Pelolinea sp.
CAAGTTTCCGGTAAGCTTTTTTAATTTCTTCCGCTGTTGCGTTTTTATCAACGCCCAGAACTTTATAATAATCCTTATACTCCATGTTCGCTATTGTAAGATTGTGGGGGAAACAGCGCAAGTGATTCCAGGCAGATTTAATATTATTCTAACCATATCTATTTCATGTTAAATAAGTATCCGCTGGCAGGGAGGATTGCCAGCGGATACTAATGCCAAAGGAGGAGACATTGATGAGTGTTATCAGAGGTACTTATAACCCCAGCATGTCACCGGGGGCAATATTATCCTTTTGGGGAACTGCACGCAATGATTAATATCACCTTCTCCCTATGATCTTCTTCCCCTAAAGATTTTTGCTCAGAAATTCATCCAGGATGGGTAAAAGATCTTCAATCCCTTTATACGCATAAACCTGGAAAGTTGGATTTTCATTCCCCAGAATCATTTTAGATACTTTCTTACCCTGCTGGTAGCAGCAAAAAATCGGCTTTTTATTTATTTCAGCCATCGCAATTTCATACCCTACTCCATGCGAGGGAGTGCTGACCTCGGCAACCAGAATGTCACTTTCTAAAACCCACCGTACATCTCTCTGATAGACCACCCGTGGATCGATCACACCTTCTTCATCTAGAACTCCTGTCTCAGCCAAATGCGCTGTCGGCACCATCCAACCTCGGGTTTGCAAGTGATTGACAATCTGTTTGTAGACATGTTGTTCGGCTCTACCCCCTGTTATGGAACATGAAAAATAAGCCTGCATCGTCCCTCCGAAGATCATATTGATGATATGTATTTAATGTATCATCAAATCCTCATGTTAAAATTGGAATATGGCATCCGTACAGGAACATCTCGATAGTATTCTCAATACGCTACCCATAAAACCAGGCTGTTATTTGATGAAAGACAGTGGCGGAAAGATCATCTATGTAGGGAAAGCCATCAACCTGCGCAGCCGTGTACGTTCCTATTTTCAATCTTCCTCTGAGCATTCCATAAAGACCCAGCACCTGGTGCGAGATATTGCAGATATTGACTGGATCGTGGTCGGCTCGGAACTTGAAGCGCTCATCCTTGAAATGAACCTGATCAAGAAACACCGCCCGCAGTACAACGTCCGTTTGAAGGATGACAAACGTTACCCCTATATAAAAGCACACTGGAATGAGCCCTTTCCAAAGGTCACAGTTACCCGCAATCTTGAGAACGACGGCGGTAAATACTACGGTCCCTATACCAGTGTTTGGGCAGTCCATTCAACTCTCGATCTACTGCGCAAGATCTTTCAATATCGCACCTGCGACAGGATCATCACCGGAATGGATGCGCGCGCCTGTCTTTACTACGATATCAAATTATGCAGCGCGCCATGTATTGGGAAGATTAACGAAGCTGATTACAATCAAATGATCATCGACCTCGGAAAGTTTCTCGAAGGTCAGACCGACCCTATTTTGGATCGCTTGCGGCTGGCTATGCAGGAAATGTCAGAAGCGTTACAGTTCGAAAAAGCTGCAGCCCTGCGAGATCAAATCCAGGCGATTGAGCGCGTTGTAGAAAAGCAAAAGGTCATCTCCACTCAGAACATGGATAGCGATGTGATCGCCTTGGCTCGCTCCAATGGAGAAGCCTGCGTTCAAATATTCTTCGTTCGCGGTGGTAAACTGATCGGGCGAGATTATTTTATTCTGGAAGGAGCGGATGATGAGAAAAATAGCGAGGTTATCGCACAGTTTTTGATGCAGTTTTATTCTCAATCCACCCACATCCCTTCTGAGGTGTTGCTGCCCGAAGATATCGAAGAAGCCATGATCATCCAACACTGGTTGAATCAACAGAAACAGGGTAAGAAAATTCAAATCCAGGTCCCGCACAAAGGGATGCCAAAACAGCTTGTAGAAATGGCAAGTGAAAATGCCATGGAAACTCTGCGTTCCTTGAAATCACAATGGGAAATGGATAAAAACAAACAAAGCATTGCGCTGGCAGAACTTCAAGCAGCCTTTGGAATGAGCAATCCCCCCAACCGCATGGAATGTTATGATATTTCCAACACCCAGGGCACCGCTTCGGTCGGCAGTATGGTGGTCTTTGAGCAGGGTGTCCCCAATAAAAAGCATTACCGCCGTTTTAATATCAAAACGGTCAGCCAGCCGGATGACTTCGCTAGTATGGAAGAAGTGCTCACACGCCGCTTCCGCCGCTGGCAGGCATATTATGAGAACGATGAAGTTGGGAAAAAAGCAGAACCCTCTTTTTCGCTGCTGCCTGATCTTTTGATCGTGGACGGAGGAAAAGGTCAGCTTGGGAGAGCTTTAAAGGTGCTGGAGAAATTCGGTCTTCAGAATACGATCAAGGCAGTGGGGCTCGCGAAGAATGAAGAGCTGGTGATTCTGCCTGATCAACAAGAACCTCTGGCATTACCGAGAAGTTCGCAGGGACTTTTCATGATGCAACGCATCCGCGATGAAGCACACCGCTTTGCCATCACCGCTCACCGCAATCAGCGCAGTAAAAACAGTCTAAAATCTATTCTGGATGAAATACCGGGAATCGGTCCCGCCAGAAAAAAAACACTGCTCACTGAATTTGGTTCGGTTGAAACCCTACGCCAGGCATCCGTGGAGGATATCTCAAAGCTGCCCGGCATCAACCGTTCACTCGCAGAAGAAATTCTGCGCTCCATTCAATAGAGCAGTGCTTCTTTAGATCAAAATAAATCGGATATTTTACTGTTGCAAATAATCCTGGAAGTAATTGAGTAAAAGAACCGTCTCATTCTCCTCGAACCATTCAATATAATCACAGAAGAAATTGACATCCAATTGTGAACTGAAAGGAAGGACCGTCTCGAGCCAGAAATCTCCGTCGGAATCAACCGAAACTTTCGCCAGGAACTGCTCATCATTGGCTTGATTAACAACAGTAAGTACCGTTGGCTCCAAATTGCTTGTACCCACACCGATCCAAATGGAATAGATCATCATGCGGCTGACTTTCTCTGTTTCATAATCATATTCAATGAGATAGATTCCATCATTGGGAGTTGTGATACCGAATGTATTTTCAGAAACACTACTAACTTTCCAACCTTTTTCTGTCAACTTATCTGTGAGTGCGATCACGAATGCGTTTTCATCAGATTGAGCTGCTACATAATCAGAAGAGCTCATATCTGCAACTGCCTCTTCTTCTGTTGCCTGGTTTGCACTGGATAATTCCGCCACCTGTGTTTGCAGAGCACTGATCTCAGTTGTGTTATTCGCAGCACAACTACATAAGAATAAAGCCAGAAGGATAAAAATAAATTTTTTCATGTTTCACCTATTTTTGTTTTCATTGTATCAGAAACAGTTTAAAAGAATGAATGAAATATAAGTTGAGAAGAATCCGCCTTACATCTATGCAATGCTCCCTTGCATACCCACCTGTTTCTATGGTAGAATTCAACGCCGTCTGGGTAAAAAAGCAATTATTCAATAATTGATAGGATGCAAATAATCATGAGCGAATTATTATTGAAAGCAGTAGAAACAGAAAAGAATCCGAACATTCCCGAACTCGCACCGGGTGATGTGGTCAGCGTACACGTCAAGATCAAAGAAGGCGATCGCGAAAGAATTCAGGAATTTAAAGGAACCGTGTTGTACGTTTCAAAGAAAGGGCAAACAAGCACCTTTACTGTACGGCGTGTTGCCAGCAACGGCATCGGTGTCGAGAGAACTTTCCTTGTCCGATCACCCCGCATTGACAAAGTGGTTGTCGAACGCCATAACAAAGTGCGCAAGGCACGCCTGTACTACTTACGCGAGCGCACCGGCAAACGAGCTCGCCTCAAACAAAAATTTTCATAAGTCTATAATCTATTGATATAAAAGGTGCAGTGTACGCGAACTGCACCTTTTTCATTTATAATCACGTCAGAATGAACAGCACACTCTTAAAACCATTAAAGATAGGAGTCTTTGATTCAGGAGTCGGTGGACTTTCTGTTTTCCGCGCTATTCATGACCTACTGCCGGGATTGGAGATGCTCTTTTTTGCCGACCAGGCGCATGTTCCTTACGGGCGCCGCCAATTGGACGAGATCCGTTCATTCTCCGAGCAAATAACTTCTTTTTTATTGGAAAAGGACATTGCTCTGTTGGTAGTAGCCTGTAACACGGCTTCAGCCGCTGCTTTAAAATTTCTGCGCCAACAATTCCCTGATTTACCTATCGTTGGTATGGAACCGGCTGTAAAACCCGCCTCGGAACAAACTCTTACCAAAGCAGTGGGTGTGCTGGCAACCCCTGCCACCTTTCAGGGAGAACTGTATCAATCACTTGTTCAGAAATATGGAGAAGGTCTGCAAATTTTTCAAGATACCTGCCCCGGATTGGTTGAAGAAATAGAAGCCGGGAATCTATCGGGCGAAAAAACCCGCAACATTCTTGAGCATGCACTTTATCCAATGATAAAAAATCATGTGGATACCATCGTACTGGGTTGCACCCACTATCCTTTTGTTCTCGAAGAAATTAGGAAAATCGCAGGCAAGGGCATCCAGGTGATCGACCCTGCGCCGGCTGTAGCGCGCAGAGTGCATGGATTGCTTGAACAATATTTTGGAAACCGAATCGACGTATCCTCCATTGGTTCTCTCTTGTTTTATACCAGCGGCGATCCTTTTGTTTTTCAAAAGCAGGTCAAGACACTGATCGACGTTGAGGGTCTCGTCTACGGTGTTCTCTGGCAGAATGGCAAAATTCACATACCCTGACCCAGCATACAAGAACAATATTATCTTGCAGGATTATGAGGAAAAAATGAAATCAATCGCAATCATTATGGCAGGTTTTGGTAATGTAGGAAAGGCTTTTGCCCGTCTGCTCCAGCGCAAACATGCAGAAATTGAAGATACATTTGGTCTAGATCTACGCATCACAGGCATCAGCACCGGGTCGCACGGCTGCTTTGGGGTGAAAGATGGCTTTAACCTTGAGCGCCTAACATCCGGGGTTCTTTCCCCTGAATTGTTCCCGAATGGCATTTCTTACCGGGATACTATGGAAATGATTTCAAAGAGCCAGGCAGATGTTTTCATTGAAAACACACCTGTCAATTATGAGACCGGGCAGCCGGCTGTTGATTTTTTGACTTGCGCACTGGAGAATGGCATGCACGCTGTCACCGCCAATAAAGGTCCCATTGTGCATGCCTATGAAAAGCTCAGCGCACTGGCAAAGCAAAAGAATAAGAGGTTTCTCTTTGAATCCACGGTCATGGATGGCGCGCCTGTTTTTTCTGTGGTGAGAGAAGCACTGCCTGCCATGCAAATCACCGGTTTCGAAGGAATCCTGAATTCGTGTACGAATCTGATCTTATGCCGGATGGAAGAAGGGGATAGCTTTGACCAAGCGGTGAAATATGCCCAATCCATTGGCATTGCAGAAACCGACCCCAGCGGTGATATTGATGGGTGGGATGCCGCCGTTAAGGTGGCAGCTTTATCAACCGTGTTGTTAAAGAATGCCGTCCCACCCCAGCAGGTCAAACGCAGCGGTATTCGCTCCATCTCAGAAGCAGATAGGCGCGCAGCACGTGAAGCCGGGAAACGCTGGAAGCTGGTTTGTACAGCAGAAAAAACAGCCAGCGGTTGGATGCTCACTGTTTCACCCCAAATGATTGGACCGAATAGTCCGTTTTTCAGCGTGAATGGCACCAGCTCTTACATTCTTTTCAAGTCTGATGTGCTGCCCGGCTTGGGCATCCTGGAATCCAACCCCAGCCCTGATACAACCGCTTACGGTATGCTGGCGGATATTCTGAACATCTACAAACAGGGAACAGCCGCATGAGCCATTGCGTGTTCCTCGGCACAGGATCCAACCTGGGAGACCGGCTGGCGAATCTTCAAAAAGCCATTCATGCCCTAAACGACATTGCACCAATAGACCAAGCGTCAAGAGTTTATGAAACGCAACCGTGGGGTTTCACCGACCAACCTGCTTTTCTCAATCAAGCCCTGTCTGCAACCACCGATCTGGATCCTTTCGATCTTCTTGATTCGATCAAGATGATGGAAAACGAAATCGGACGCACTCCAACCTTTCGATACGGACCGCGCATTATTGATATTGATATCCTTTTTTTTGACGATCTGGTTCTGGATGAAGAGCGCTTGACCATTCCTCATCCGCATATCACCGAAAGAGCTTTCGTAATGGTTCCGCTTCATGAAATTGCTCCCCAACTTGTTCATCCACGGTTGCAGCGCACTATTCATGACCTGATAGCTGAAATGGATGTAACGGACGTAAACCTGTATGAAGGAGTACCACAAGAGGAGGAATGATGGAAAACAAACCCATTCTCCCATTTGGAACCCGCACCTTTATCATGGGTATCATCAATCTCACCCCGGATAGTTTTTCAGGGGATGGATTGATGAAAAGCTCAGATATGGTGGAAGCTGCCGTACAGCAAGCGGCACGTTTTGTGGAGGAAGGTGCGGATATTTTGGATCTGGGCGCAGAAAGCACCCGCCCCGGAGCTGACCCGGTGGATGCGAACACGGAATTGGAAAGACTCATTCCCACACTAAAACGCATACTTGAAATGAAGCTTGAGGCAATCATATCCATTGATACCTATAAGGCAGCAGTCGCCGAGCAATGCCTGAAAACTGGCGCCAATATGATCAACGATATTTGGGGGTTGAAAAAAGATCCCCGGCTTGCCCAGGTGGTAGCCCAGTATGCGGTTCCGATCGTCCTTATGCATAATCGTAGCCATACTAAATTCTTACAAAAAACTGAAGATCTGGGGGGGCGGTATGTTGGCACAACCTATCTCGATTTAATGGAAGAAATATGCCATGATCTACAGGAAAGCATTGCCACTGCCACACAAGCCGGCATTCAAGATCAAGCTATCATCCTCGACCCCGGGATCGGCTTTGGAAAAACGGTCGAACAGAATCTCAGCATCATTCATCATTTACGCGAACTGCGCAGCCTGGGTTACCCAATTCTGCTGGGCGTATCGCGCAAATCATTTATCGGATACACACTGAATTTACCACTGGAAGAACGGTTGGAGGGTACTGCCGCAGCGGTCGCTCTGGGGATTAATAATGGAGCGGATATCATCCGGGTGCATGACGTGCATGCAATGGCACGGGTCGCCAGAATGAGCGACGCAATTGTACGCAGTTAACTGTGTGTTTGGTTCTCTTTATTTTTTTGCTCGATGATCTCTTTAGCCAATTTCAAGCGAAAGTGATCAGCACGTTCCCGCTCATCTAGTTCATCCCGGATGTAAGAATACTCTCCCTTTAATCGTGGAATCACGATCAATTCAAGTGCCTTTAACCTGCGGGTGGTACGAGTAATTTCCCTTAAGAGTGCAGCCAATTGAACTTCGCCTTCCGCCAGTTGCAGGATCCCATCCACATTTTTTCTAAAGGCATCTCCTGCTTCCTCAAGCATGGTGGAGGTTGAATTAAAAACATAAGGGCTGTTGAATTGTTTTTCCCGGCTTTTGCTATTCCTGATCTTTGGAACGCGCACCCCCATCACAATTTCTTCATCCAACTCAATGGAATATTCATCCCTGGTTCCCAGGGAAGCGGCTTTTACTCTTCCTTCCCCCATAAATGCTTCTGCCCGTGCTAATGCCATTTGCGCTTTATTCGTGGATGCTTGCAGTTGTTTTGCCTTTTCAAGAGCCTTATCTTCCAGTTCTATGATCTTTAGCATGAGAGCAATACGCTTTTTATCAAGCAAATCATAGCCCTGGCGGGTCAATTCCAATTGCTGTTTTGTCGCTAGAAGCTGACTGCGCGTAACGGTGATATTGGATACGTCAATCATGTCCGCTAGCCCTTATAGTATTTTTCGATGAGAATTTCAGGTATCCGTTTCAAGGATTCCTTGGGAAATTCTGATAGTAATTCCCATGCCAGATCGAGAGTTTGTTCAATACTGCGATTTTCATTCCCTTGATTGACAAATTTTTGTTCGAAATTCTTTGAAAAAATCAAAATACGTTGATCTTGTTCCGTTAGGGAGGTTTCTCCAATAATGGCGACCAATTTTTCAAGTTCACGCCCTTCTGCATAAAATGAGTAGATCTGGTCCGCCACCGATTGGTGATCTTCACGTGTATGCCCTTCACCAATTGCCTCTTTCATGAGACGAGACAAAGAAGGGAGCACATCTACAGGCGGAAAAACACCTTTTTGGTTGAGAGTTCTTCCCAATACGATCTGTCCTTCGGTAATATAACCGGTCAGATCAGGAATGGGATGCGTAATATCGTCATCGGGCATGGAAAGCAGGATCAACTGGGTAACGGAACCCTGTTTGCCTTTGATACGACCGGCTCTTTCATATAAACTGGCAAGATCCGAATACATATATCCCGGATACCCGCGCCTGCCGGGTAGTTCTTCACGTGCCACCGATAATTCACGTAAAGCCTCACAATAGTTGGTCATATCCGTGAGAATGACGAGTACATGCAGATTGTGTGTGAACGCTAAATATTCAGCAGTGGTAAGAGCCGCACGGGGAGTCATGATGCGCTCGATGGTTGGATCATCAGCATGATTCAAAAACACAATGGTTCGGTCCAATGCACCGCTCGAGCGAAAATGTTCGATGAAAAATGAGGATTCGCGGTGTGTAATCCCGATTGCAGCAAAAACCACAGCAAAAGGTTCGTCGCTGTCTTTTCCTTCGGTGAGCACCCTGGCTTGAGAAGCAATCTGAGCCGCCAATTCATTCCCTGGTAGCCCCGACCCTGAAAAAATAGGCAGTTTTTGTCCGCGGGCGAGGGAGTTTAATCCATCAATCGTGGAGATGCCAGTTTGGATGAATTCTCTCGGTTCATTTCTGACAGCCGGATTAATCGGCGACCCATTAATATCTTCCATCTTTTCTGGGACAATAGCAGGTCCGCCATCAATAGGTTCACCCATCCCATTGAGAATACGCCCCAGCATCGAAAGAGATACTTTCAAGCGCACCACATCGCCTGAAAAACGCACACCAGTGCGGGAAATATCCAATCCTTCTGTACCCAAGAACATTTGGATTACAGCCATATCCCCGGATATTTCCAGCACACGCCCAACACGAGGGTGACCATCAGGGTCTATGATCTGAACCATTTCATCGTACGCTACATCAGCCACCCGTTCTACAAAGATTAGCGGTCCTTTGATCTGAGAAAGCGTACGATATTCTTTTGTAGCCAGTTTTGTATTCATCAATCTATCAGGCATTCTCAGCCTCCCAGTTTGAAACAAGGCTGTCAAAAGCATCATTGATCTTTCCGACCAATCTTTTTAATTCCGGAACAGATTTTTCCAACGGTATTTCCTTCATACGCGCAATACGCTGCAGTACGGTCAGGTTTGTTATTTCAGAAAGGTCAATTCCCTTATCCAATGCAGCTTGGGCTCTCTGGTGAAAAGTAAGGATCACTTTGAGCATCCAGTATGATTTTTCCAGACTGCAGTATGTATCAACATCTTGGATGGAGGATTGCTGTAAAAAATCTTCGCGCAGTAATTTTGAAATTAAAAGGATCTCGCGCTCCATATTAGAAAGAGCATCCTGCCCGATCAACTGCACAACCTGCAGTAATTCATTTTCTCGTCCCAATAGAGATTTCGCTTCTTGCACTAATTTGGGGAAATCTTCTTCCACAGTATCCCCAAACCAGCGTGAAAGATCTACCAGCGAAAAGCTTTTTATCCAATTGATAGCCGGGAAATGCCGTTTTCGGGATAATTCGTAATCCAACGCCCAGAAGACACCCGCAATACGCATCGAACTCTGGGTGATCGGGTCCGAGAAATCACCTCCCGGAGGAGATACAGCACCAACCAAAGAAACCGAGCCCTCTCTGTGACCAGCATACGGTTTCTCTTCTCCATTCCCAAGACAATCAACATGACCGGCTCGTTCATAAAATTCAGCTAGCCGAGAGGATAGGTAAGCCGGGTAGCCTTCTTCACCCGGGATCTCTTCAAGACGTCCCGATACCTCACGTAGCGCTTCACCCCAACGAGAGGTTGAATCAGCCAGCATGAGCACATCGTATCCCATATCGCGATAATATTCGGCGATCGTGATTCCCAAATAAATACTGGCTTCGCGGGCTGCCACAGGCATATTGGAGGTGTTGGCTATGAGAACGGTACGGTTGATCAGCGGAATTCCTTTTACGCGATCTTCCAATTCCGGAAGTTCCATAAGAACTTCAGCCATCTCATTGCCGCGTTCACCACAGCCCACATAAACGACTACATCCACATCTGCCCAACGTGCCAGAGATTGCTGAATCACGGTTTTTCCCGTCCCAAATCCACCAGGGATAATCGCAGAACCTCCTTTAGGAATAGGGAAAAAGGTATCAATCACCCTTTTACCGGTTACAAGCGGTTCAGCCAGATCAAGGCGGCGCTTATAAGGGCGGGGGCTGCGCACAGGCCAAACATGCCCCATGCCGATATTGATAATTTTCCCTGCTTCATCTTCGACTACTGCCACCGGTTGTGTCAGGGTTAAATCTCCCTCATGTACTTCAACAACCCTTCCGCTAATCTGAAGTGGAACCAGTACACGATGTATGATGCTCTGTGTCTCAGGAATTTCCCCCAGCAGATTACCCGGTTTAATAAAATCACCTTCTTTTACCAGAGCAGTAAATTTCCATTTTTTATCTTGAGGTAGAGAATCTTCGGTGATCCCTTTTTTCAAGAAATCACCTTCTATTTCAGCTAATTTGTTCAGTGGTCGCTGCAATCCATCAAATATCTGACCCATTAATCCAGGTCCCAGATGGGCAATCAGTGGATGCCCCGTACCCATAATGGGTTCCCCCATTTTCAAACCAGATGTCTCTTCATACACCTGAATCGTAGCCTGCCGACCAGCCATGCGAATCACTTCACCAATCAGTTTTGCTTCGCCTACCAACACCATGTCATGCAAGCGGACCCCCTCCAAGCCGCTTACGCCAACAACCGGTCCAGAGATACGGTTGATCGTACCCGTTTCTTTATTGATCGCTTCCATTTTCTTCACCTTTAAAATGGATTTGTGTACCGGTTGCATGTTGGATCATATTGGAAAGATACTCGTGATTGACTTTCTCGCTCATTTTTCCTGTTTTTCCTGGTATTGTCACCAATGCCAAATTAGTACAGTTGTATAAAGCTGCCCTTATTTTTTGATCAAGATGGGAAAATAAATCATCGTCGATCGCCAATAAGAGCCGTTCATTTTTCTCAATAAACCCTTTCAGCAATTTCGCCAGTTCCCCAGTATCTGCCACGCCATATGCTTCAAGTCCAGCTAATCGATAACCGTTTGCCATACTTACTGTTGTGATCACAATTAGTTTGTTCATTGCAATATTTCCAGGTGTTCGATAATATCCGCTGAATCGAAGCCAAGTTGAATACCTTTCGCAATCCACCACAGGTTCTGCATTTCATTTTGTTTGCGAACCAGATACCCAATAGGGACACCAATGTTGATAGGATCCTTAAAAGGATATCTAGAAGCCCATTCCAAAAGCTGTTTTCGCAATCGTTCCTCGAATTCCATTAACAAACCGGTCTGTTTATAAGCTTGCAAACCTTCCTGTAAACTGGCGAAATAGATAGACCCTTCGAAATGATGAATCGCTTTTTCGATTTCCTTTTCATTTGCAACAGATAAGAACAAAGTTCGATGGAACGTTCCGGCATTCAGGAAACATTCTTTGAGATTTAATTTATTGCGGATGACCATGTCAGGATTTTGAACAATTCGCAATGCACAGATAATATTTTCCAGATCGGCATTCATGCCAAAATATTCTTTAAGAAGAGTGCTATGGTTTAAAATATGCCTTTTTATATCAAGGATATTTTCATAAAATTCTTTTTCAAGCAATAATTCGATTTGCGCACCCTGCATGGTTGGTAGGTTAGTTTGATTTTTTAATAAAACATCCGTATAGGGTAGTTGAAATGCAGTCATTTTCGAAATGAGATCGCTGAAATTCCTACTTCTGGAAAGTTCCTGAAGAGTTCGCATCGGGATCATTCCAGAGCGATTTAGCAACTCTTGTATTTCACGATGGGGGACACTACCGAGAATACCTCTTACAATGGTATGGATATTCTGTAAATCATTGTGTGAAAAAATCAACCCAATTTGTTCCCAGGCCGAATTGGTATAAAAACTTTGATAATCTTTAAAAATTTTTTCTGTTTCAAGCTCAATAACTGTATGCACCACTTGAATTCCACTGGAATATGTCAGTGCTCTTTCAATGGATGCTTTATAAGAACTCTTGATTAATAATGAAAGAAATCCATCCAGATTACCTG
>CAYLUJ010000019.1:26191-28236 GCA_964386805.1 uncultured Pelolinea sp.
TTGGGAAAACGCGCACGCAACCGCGTATTCCCATAATCAAAAGTTGACATCATGTCACCCGGGTTGTCTTCTCATTAAAAAATAATGACAACTGCTGCTGTAATATCGGGATTGCCTTTTGATAGCGATCATTGAGTGTGTTATATACACATACTTTTCCATCCGGGCTGGAGACATTACACCCACCCCAACAGTTCAAATCAAATTTATATTGAAGAGTTATGGATTTCTCCACCGCAAATCCCTTGAGCAGCTCTTTATCTCTCGGATCAACAGACACGAAGATTTCATTTTCTTCATCCAAAGATGGTTTTAAATCTTCAATGGCTTCTTTTGTTAATGTAAACAAAAGGGATTTATAGGTATCCTGCGTCCGCATTGTTTCCAAGGCTTCCTGAACCTGATCCAAAGATTCCTGAATCAGCTTCTGGCATGCATCGGAAATATTCTGAAGGTACTGCATTTCAGTTTGCTGCTGGATGATGGCAACTTCCCGATTTAATCGGATACGCCCCTCCTTCTCCAGATTTTTTCGAATTTCGTCTGCTTCTTTTTTTGATTGAGATAGAATATCTTTGATGCGCTGATCGGTTTGCTGTTTGATTGCTGCAATCTGGTTTTCAGTAATTGTATTAATTCCATTCAGAATCGTATCAATTTCCATAAACAATCTCCGATCACCCCATCAAGATAATGGCTGCAACAGCAAAACCGAGAATTACCATCGTCTCTGGAATTGCAACTAGAATAATGATTGACCCTAATAACTCAGGTTTTTCTGCAACAGCTCCGACGCCAGCTGAACCGATTGCACGTTGAGCCATTGCAGTAGCCAGAGCAGTAAGACCGATAGCCAAAGCAGCCGCCAAAGCAATAATTCCTTGTTCCATTTTGTTCTCCTTTCTCTTTCTATCCTTTCGAGTGGATTAAAATCCGTTTCTTAAATGGTGAAAATTCATTTTTTCCACCTTCATAGAAACGTCTGAAAAATTCTACATACTGTAACCGCAGGCTTTGGATGGTTGGGCTGAAGGCAGCCATGATGATGTTGAGAGAATGGATTAAAACAGCCACCATAATTCCAACAAATACATTCCCGATCATCCCTACCATATCATTCGCCACTTTTGCCAGAAACACAGAGGCAAGACCAAGGGCGGCAATACGCAAATAAGAGAGTATATTCCCCAACAACCCTATGAATTCAATAGGACCAAGAATCACGCCGGTCTTACCATAAGATATTCCCAAAAAGATGATGCCCATCCCCAGCAAGAAATATCCCACGAGGTTCACATCAGCAGGTAATGTTTTTAAGACCGTGCCCACCAACACCAAAAGACCGATCAGTCCGATAAACATCCCTCCTTTTTCGAACAGATGGGGCTTATTTTTATGTTTGATGGCATTCCCGATTCCCAGGATCAATCCCAGGAGAATATGAACGACACCAACACCGATGGTCATATATAGCAGTGTTAATAAACTACCGGACGCTGTGCGATCAAGCAAAATGGGCTTTAAACCAATACTGCTGCCCAGCGTACCCATAAATTCACCGAATAGAAAACCAAAAATTATTGACCAGAGTGAACCAATTTTGATTGTTCCGACCAGATCGGCGAAGATACCGGTTGTTATTTTCTTTGATAGGAAAACTGTCAGTAAAAATAGGACCGCGCCATATGCCACGTCACCCACCATCATCCCAAAAAAGATGGGCATAAAAATAGCCATTAATGTACTGGGATCAATATCAGAATAGGCAGGGATCGCCCGCATTTTCGTAAGGTTCTCAAAGGGCTTTATGCTTTGGGGATTCTCTAGGGCGACCGGTATTTTTTTATTTAATTCTTTGGGAATTTCCAATTGATTAACGACCAAATCTTTCCCGATCTTTTCATGCAATTGGTTTTTTAAATTTTGGAGCTCTTCAGCTGGGATCCAGCCGTAGACTGTAAAAGTGAATTCGGTTTCACCAATGCGCGAGTAAATTTCATATTCATCCAGGACGTTTAAACAGGAAATCTGCCAATTGTGCAGAA
>CAYLUJ010000020.1:0-27084 GCA_964386805.1 uncultured Pelolinea sp.
GCAGCATCCACATTCAGCTTCTCGACTACCTGATCGAGCAAAATATTTAATGTAACTCTTAAATCAAGGCTTGAATTGATCACCAGATCAATATCATGCAGCGCAGAAAGTCTTTCCAGCTGTTTTTGCGTTTGTTCCAACAATCTAGCGTTTTCCATGGTTATTGCAATCTGCGAACCCAGTGATTCCATAAGATGTAAGTCGTTATTATCGAAAATATTTGGACCAAAGGCTTGTACGGATATTGCGCCAATAGTCTTTTCGTGAACAATGAGTGGAACACCTAACCAGGAACGGCTGGGCTTTTCCCCTTGTATCGGTGTAGAAAAAGATTTTTCGGATATCAGATCTTGAATTAGGAGGGGTTTTTGGTTCTGTATCACCCAACCAAAGAGACTATTGGATTCAATTTGAAATGGTGCACCTTCCCATTCGCTTAATTTCTTGTCATTTTCTATTGCTGATACAACCACATATTCATTGTTAGGTTTGATATTCTTGACGATTACAAATGTATCTAATGGCAATATTTTCTTTACTTTTTCATAAATTGTCGAAAACAACTTTTCAGAGTCTAAAACACTCGACGTCGCTATTGCAGTTTCATATAAAAGACTGATCTCTTGTGCTTGTTGTTGGGTAGATTCAAAAAGTTTTATCTTATCAATTGCCGTGGAGAGCGTATCGGCAAAAGTAGTAAGGAGTTTTTCATCCTCAGCCGAAAAAGCATTTGGTTCTTCACTTTCTGCATTAATAACCCCGATTGTATTCTTATACAATTTTATTGGAACTGCCAATTCTGATCTTGTTTTGGGATCGAAACTGATATAATTTTCATCTTTTTGAACATCTTCGCTGTAATACAATTTACCACTCTGGAAGACATATCCAAGAATTCCTTCGGACGAAGGGATTACACGGTCATTTAGTTTTTTATCTGGGACTCCTTGATAAGAATCATGCATGATTAAATTACAATTGGTTGTGTCTGCTAGATAAATTCCATAATTGCTCAATGAAAAAACACTGGTTAATAATCTGGTTGCATCTGCAATGAGATCATCCAGAGATTGCGAAGTTGTTGCTGATAAAGTGATCCCGTGCAGTATTGCCAGTTCTGACAATTGTCGCTTCAGTGACATTTCATTGTTCATATGATGTGTAATGTCTTCTCCTATGCAAAGGGTGTTGTGATATGAGCTGTCATCATCTTCAATTCTGGTTATAGACCATTTAATGGATAGAAGACTTCCATTTTTTACTTGAAGTTCATCAATGTATTGAATAGGATGATTTTCAATTGCGGTTTTGTCTAATGCATCTTTAATATCTGCCATTTTTTTATGGGAGAATGGTTCAAACCAGGTTTTCCCTTGAATCGCATCGAATGAAGAATTTGTTAAACTCAAAAAATAAGGATTCGCATATCTTATTTTTTGATTCTCATCCAAAATGACGACAAGGAGTTTGAGCCCATCAAAGACTTTGCTGAATTGTGTATGCATTTTATCCAATATATACGTTCAGAATTCCATCCATAAAAAGAAAACGCCTGCGCATACTGCCGCCAATTCGATCTGGAAGCAGAATCTGCGTAAAGGCGCCCTCCCCTATAATACCTTTACCATTATATATGAAAAACATCCTGATGGTATTTCAATTTCATTTTCAGTATAATATGGCATTGTATATGTTCAATGTGGATTTGCTGGAGGGAAAACCAGCGGGGTAAAAAATGATATTGTTTTTGAATTAAATTGATGAGGATTTGGTGGAGGGCATAAAACAATCTATTTTGTTGCTTGGTGATCAAGCGGATTTTAGCGAACATGTTTTTCGTATTGTTCGAGATAATCCCTGCCATGCTTTGAATCTCATCCGAATTGAAAACCGGATTGATCCTAGTAATTTCCTTAAATCCAATAATATTTGTCTGATTCTATTCTGTGTTCAAGATGCTACCTATTTTAAGGAAACCCTCAGAGAAGTTCAAAAATTAGGTTATGCCGGTTCATTAATTCCCATAACGAACTTAAATACTGATGAAATTGCTGTCATTGCGCATGAATTTAATTGCCATGTTCCTTTACCAGCAGATTCATTAACCGACTATATTCTTTTACATGCAATTTTCTCAGCAATTGAAAACAAAAGAATTTCAAACGAAATACGAATTCGCGATGCAATCCTTCGTTCTGTGAACTTTGCTGCAGAAAAATTTCTCAACAATCCGGATTGGAAAATTCACATTAAGGATGTTCTACAAAAGATCGCAGAAGCTAGCCAGGTGGATAGAGTTTATTTATATGAAAATATTTATTCTGAACAAAACCTCACAGGCGCGCGATTGATTGAACGGTGGATTGCTCCCGGAATTTCAAATGACTGGATCGCAGAACCGGGGAGCGAACGTACTTTTGAGCAGTTAGGAATTTATCCTTTCATTCAAGAATTACGAGAAGCACGATTTATCAAATCTCATATTCGTGATCTACCGAAAAAAATTCAACCTTTCTATCGCTTGGCAGACATTAAATCCATTCTGATTGTGTCTATTTTTACAAATGGGGATTGGTGGGGTTTTATCGGATTCGACCAATGCAGGTACGAACGGGAATGGAAAACGCTTGAAATTGAAGAACTCAAGACAGCCAGTAGTATTCTTTCTGCTGCTATCTCGCGCCAAAAATCGGATGCGCGCTTAAAATATCTCGCGACGCATGATTATCTGACCAGTCTACCCAACCGCTTATTATTCGAAGACCATTTACGTGGAGCCATGGCACGCTCGCAGCGATCAAAAAAATGGACAGGGTTGTTTGTTATTGATCTGGATCATTTTAAGAAAGTGAATGACACCTATGGTCATCCATTTGGTGACAAAGTTCTTGTTGAGGTAGGGAGACGATTGCAGGGGGCTATCAGGGCAAGTGATACAGTTGCGCGAATTGGTGGAGATGAATTTGTCGTTATTGGCGAAGAACTTATAACTCTCGATGATGCCTATCGTGTAGGAAAAAAGATCCTTAATACGTTCATTGAACCAATTCTATGCGATAATAATAAGGTTCTGATTTCTCCCAGTATCGGCATCAGTATTTATCCCAATGATAGTGAAGACATGGAAGAACTGATGCGTTTTGCTGATATTGGCTTGTACAGAGCAAAGAAGCAAGGCAATACTTTTAATGTTTATCAGGAAGACAATTATGGTTCGACGACTTACAAAAATATTGATCTGCACAGCCAATCAGAATAATGCGAAAAGATATTGTACGTACCTTAGAAAATCGAAATCTATCAAATCTGAAATAATAATTGAGAATAATCTAGAAAATTTAATCCCTACTTTTCAAAAGAATAATTCTGATTTCCTTATTCTTGACCAGGAAAGTTTTGAAAACAAAATTGACATACTCCCTGACTTCTTATCTAAAGTGGTTAGGAGAGTACCATGTCTGATAATAGCGGATCAAAACATTAAAAAATTTCTTGAAAAATTAATGATTCAAGATCTCCTTTTTTTTATCATTCCTGCGGATTGGGTGGATGATCAAATTTTTAATCAATCCATCCAGAGATTATTGAACTTGCAGAATAAAAGAAAAGAAATTGAAAATCTGCGTCAAACGGACGAGTCGCTATTAAATAAAATACCAGGCATAACATTTCGCCGCAAAGACGATAAACAAGGGACTCTGGTATATATCAGTGAGGGTTGTCGAGATCTTATCGGGCATACCGCTTCTGATTGCATTAATAATCATTGTATTTCCTATTTTGATCTGATTTACCCCAATGATCGGGAAATGGTTAGAGATTCTATTAAACATCAGATTGCAAAAAAATCCTGTTACCAAATTAGCTACCGTATTCTTGATGTTAATAAAAACCTCAAATGGATCTTGGAATCTGGAAATGAATTTCAATGGCCAGATTCAAGCGATCGATTTTTAGACGGTTTTATGATGGATGTCTCTGATCAGACAACGATGATAGAAGAGCTTCAGACGAAACGAAATCAGCTTCAAAATATCTATGACCACGTGTTTATTGGATTAGGGATTATTAAAGAAAGAACCTTTATCGAAGTTAATGATTTTTTTTGTGAATTATTTGGCTATGACCGCTCTGAAATTGTTGGTCATAGCACGAAACTTCTTTATCGGACTACAGAGGATTTTAATTTTTACGGACGTGCAAACACTGAAGATTTAGAAGAAAAAGGATTCGGCTCTTTTTACACCACCCTCAAACGTAAAGATGGGAACCCAATGGATGTTCTAGTTACCATATCCCGACTTATTAAAAATGACAAAGAGGGTCCAATTTCTTTCGCAATAATGGATATTACAAAACAAACCGAATCAAAATATCTTCTGCAAGAAAATGAGGAAAAAAGCCGTGAAATTATTAAACACATGAATGAAGGCGTTTTTCTTTCAGACGAAAATGGGATTGTCGTGGAATGGAGTGATGCGATGGAAAGGCTGATCGCGGTTCCTCGGGAAAAGGTGCTTGGGGTTTCTTTTTATCAGATGATCGATCGTTTGGTTGAACTGGCAGTTATAAAAATCGATGGTGAAGAAGTAAAGCAATTTTTAAAGGATGTCTTTGAGGATCAATCGCCGGTGAGATTTGATAAAACCTGGGAAGGGGAAATGTTAACCCCGCAGGGTGATTATCGAATTTTTCAAGTTGAGCTTTTTACGATAAAAACACCGAATGGGAATCGCTTAACGATCATTGTTCGTGATATTGATGATCAGAAAAGACATGAAAAGGAACTACAGTCTCTGGTGAATCTAGCTTCGATAATCCGAAAGTCCTCTAATGATGCAATCCTAATTCGAAAATCAGTCTGTGATATTCTCATGAGCTTATTGAAATTGGGTTGCATTGCAATGGTCGCCTTTCGTGATAACAATGATCTGGGGAATATTGTAGAAATTCGAGGTAATTTGAAGGCCAAAATAGGGGAGACTGTTTCATGGAAAAATTGTGTGAATCAGCAACCGCTTTACAATGACAGCGTTTATGAAATCAGTGAAAGCTGTTTGGAATATTTCTACGATCTGGATAAGTTATCAGATTTACCTCTGACCAAGATTAGTATTCCTCTGATAAATGGAAATAATCGCGTAGGAATGATATTTCTTCTCCATGAGAATATATTTTCTGAATATGAATATCGTTTGCTGGATGCGATGGCAAGTATTGTTGCTAGTGCGTTAAGCCAGGCTTTGGCGTTTGAACGCACTGAACTTCGCCTGAAAAGATTGGAATCATTACACGTTGTTGATCAAGCGATCAGCGGGTTGTTCAATCTTGATCTTACCAACCGTATTATCCTTGATCAAGCCAAACAGCAATTAGGGGCAGATGGTGGCGATATCTTGATCTTAAATATAGCAACCAATATGATGGAATATTCAGCCAATTTTGGTTTCGACCAGCTCGATGTTGAGGAAAAAAGAGTTCATCTCAGCCGCAGCATGGCAGGTCAGGTCTTGCTCACCAGAGAACCATGTATTGTTCAGGATACCAGTAAATGTGAATTACCTTTTGTGATGAAACATCTACAACGACATGGATTCAAAGCATATTTTGGTTTTCCGCTTATTGCAAAAGGTGAGCCAAAGGGCGTGATCGAAATCTATATGCGAAACCCATTCCAACCGGATACTGAATGGTTGAATTTTCTTCAATCATTGGCAACCCAATCCAGTATTGCGATTGATAATATTCAGCTTTTTGAAAAAATGCAGAATATCCAATACAATTAGATTTAATATTTCCACTTCTTAAAACTTTTGAATAGTTCATAATGTATGGAAAATTTTCCGGGAGATCTTATGGAGTGCAGGAACGAAAGCAACAATCAAAAATGCAATTGTAGCTATAACCCGTGTCCAAGAAAAGGAATTTGCTGCGAATGTATTCGTTATCACCTGCAAATGCATGAACTTCCTGCCTGTTGTTTTCCGAAAGATGAAGAAAAAACCTATGATCGTTCATTTGATAAGTTCGCCAGTCTCGTGGTTTCTGGGAAATTATGAACAATAAATTCATTGCTTCTATTAAAATTGATTATCAAGAATAAGATCCCATAACGAAGTTGAAGGGATGAAATAAGAAGTGTCTTTAAAAAAAATATCTAAAGAACAAAAGATTACACTGCTGATCCTATTCAGTCTATCGGTGGTTTATTTCATTCTTTTTATACCCGTAAACTCTTCCAGTAGTGAAGGCGGAAGTGTCTTTTCTATTTTTTCGGGTGATGAATATATTACGTATCCTTATGTCGAAAAAATGCTAAGAGGCGGAAAGGATATTCATGAAACATGGGGAAATCTGATAATTTATGGAGATTATCACTACGGATACCCATTTTATTTTCTATCCATGTTGGTTTTATTACCCCGTCGCATTGTTCTCGGTGATGCATTTTTTGCGGCTCGAACTACCAATATTTTAATTTTACGGCAGGTGATCAATGTTTTACCGATGACCCTGGCAGCAGGAATTTTAGTTTATTACAAAACACGCTTTCGCAATATTTTTCAATCCAGCTTTCTTTTTCTATTAATTCTCATAGTCCCCAGCGTTGTGCGCAGTAATATCTGGTGGTGGCACCCTGATTCGATCACATTTCTGTTTATTGCATTAACGTTTCTTTTCCTGCAAAAAGATAGTTATAGAATCGGAAAGAACTTTTTCCTCGCAGCAGGTTTTTGTGGGTTGGCGGCTGCGACCAAACTACTCGGATTTTTCTTTTTCTTAACGATACCAGTCTACTTGATTATTGCAGTTGTGAAAAAGAGACAGCCATGGCAAAGTGCATTACGCAAAGCCTTTATATTTGTGTTCATTATGGCAATAATAATTGTGCTGACTAATCCTTTTCTGTGGTACGAAACACCACGTAATGAAATGCTTGCAATTCAGCAATTTAAATCTACCGAGCTTAGCCAGGGATATACACATGATGACCCTTACTATTATCAAAAAGGACCTGAGTTTTGGCTGTGGACACTTGAAAACTGGTTCGGTTCTCCCTTTTTCCTATGGGCTTTGCTAATGTCAGTGATACTGGGTTGCTTTCACAAGAGAGATTTCAATGAAAATATTTACCTAACGACCTGGTCGTTACCGTTCATGTTCTATGCGTTATTCTATGTGGCTCCTAAACCGGACCATTATATTTTTCCGGCATTGATGCCACTGTTCTTAACGGCTTATGATATACCCGCTTATATTATTGAAAAGTGGAAAAATCTTTCAAAAACAGCCAGAATTTTCTCCGCGATCGTTTTAGGGGGAATATTTATTTTGCTTTTTCAACAGATTTTATTTTGTATATTGAAAGATACCCTACTTTATCAACAGTATCTAATCGAAAATATGTAGTTGAGTCAATCAAGAATGCCCTGATTTTTTTAAACCCCGGATGTAAATCGGAAATTCTCTATAATAATTGTAGTATAGTACTAAAAATCGCATAAAAGGGACCAGAGAAATCATGCGGATCATTATTCAGGCACCATGTTTTAATGAGGACGATTATTTACTGGCAACAATAAAAGATCTGCTGCGAAAACTTGATGGAGGTAATGAGTTAATTTGGCTTGTCATTAATGATGAGCGTAAAGGTCAAACTATACAAATTGCCATTCAAGATGGGAGAGATCGGGTTGTTTCCCCTACTCGGAATCTGGACTTTTCATGTGCTTTTCAAGCAAGCTTAGAAACATGCCTCTGGTTAGGTGCTGTTATCATTCTATTCATCGTCGGAATATTTGCCTGGATGTTCGGAGTGCGAACTAACCTGTTCACCATGAATCGCCGATTAGAAGATATTTCTCAACGAATAAGATGTCTTGAAACCAAGATATTACCAAAATCCGATACAGAGTTTCTGAATATAACAGATCACGATCGGATTTCCCGAAGAAAATTGAAAGAAAAGAAAGTAAATAAAGTATGCATAAAAACAAATCCCCAAATGGGAAACTCATAGTATTTGCTTGTTTGATGATCGCTTTCTTTTTTTCTTATAGCTTTGCAGTACATTTTTTAAACTGGTATACGGAGTCAGTGTTAATAAAAGCAATTCTACTGATTGGCATGACAGGCGTGGTGGGAAAATTTTTATTGATGGTACGGGATAAACTATTCTTCAAGAACTATGAAGTTCCTCATAAATTCTTTCAGCATATATTTATTTTTTCGTTTGTCTCTTTGGTTTTATTATCAGTTTATTTTATTTCCTATTATGAACCAGTTCCATTCCTGACCACTCATCAGTTGAAAGTTGTGAATATTGATGAAGATACCGGAGGTGAAAGATGGAATCCGGTGGAGATCACAGATATCACCTTTCTTGATGGAACACCGATAGCTTTAAGTGATTTGGAGTTCACTGGCGATCATTGGATTTCGGAAGGAAAAATTTTATTAAAACCTGCATCTGCTATTCAATTTAATAGAATGTTTATCGGCGCTGTAAAAATTTCTTTTCGGTCTGATCCAGATCAAGGCATGGTTTCTGTAATGTGGGATGGTCAGGAACGATTCATCGATCTGGCTGCTGGAGATGAATCACATGTGACAGTTTCGTTACTTTCGACTTCATGGGGGTCCCCAAAGCTGGCATGGTGCGGGATGGCAGTACTCTCAATAATTTCTGATTTTTTTACAATATTTTTGGTCATTTTGATAATGGCTGCTTTTTTCCTGATGAATTATTTATCTGTAAAGGAAAATGGCGCGAAATCTGACTCTGCCCTGAAGTTTACCTGGATTGATTTTTCTATCATAGTATTTTTACTGGGAATTTCGTTGATCCTTTCAAAGAACCTTTTTGGTGGACATTTTATGGAATATGCCCAGTTATCAGGCGATGCTGGCAACTATGCCTCCTTTGCAGCCGCGAAGACATATCCAGAATTATTCCAAAATGATCCACTACTGAATGATGTGAATAACTTTGATGTGTATTCCACTTACCATGTTTATTTAACAAAAGTTCTGGCTCCAATATTTGGTAATTTTGGTACTGCTTTTATGGTCCTGCAATTACCGCTAACCTTCATGCAACTTTGCGGATTCTATTTATTGGGTAGAGAATTGTATAAAAGTCGTCTGTTCGGTTCTTTCCTCTCCGCATTCGCTTTCATTTTTGTCCGGATGAATTTAAGTGAGTTTTGGGGTTATGAAACCTCTCCCATTCCACGTTTTTCATTCCAAGCCTGCCTTCCATTTGTCTTATTAATGGTATTAAAACAAGGCGATCAACGAAAACGATGGCCACTAATCCTGGCGATAACAGCTGCATTGACCTATGTTCACGCAGTCAGTGCTCCTGCCTGGAGCATCGCTATTGCCCTGAGTTTGTGGTTTATGACGCCTCATTCAATTCCTGCAAAAGAAAAAAGTAAATATATGCTGTATGCAATCCTGATTTTTATTATTATTCTTTTACCTTTTTCTGTGCAATATTTCAAAACAACGTTGTCTGGGGAACAGGATATTTCAGTGATTAATGAAGTACGCGATATTATTGACTTCCGGTTACCTGAAGGGCAAATTGATTTTCAAACTGCGATACGCGATTTCGTAAATAATGTCCTATTCACAGATATACTGCACACAAGTTTATTTCTCGTTAGTATGATTTCTTTTCTCGGCATGAATTACATCTCACGAGATTCCACTGAGGGTCAGCGGGTGATTGCAGTCAGTATGTGGGTTGTAGGTATTGTCATCGGAAGCATTCTTTTCCCTATGATAGATTTTACAATTGCTAACACCTTGGGTAAAAATCCTCTCCAAATTCAGTTTTTGAGATCATTACGTAATTTTTTCCCTCTACTTTATATTTATTTCTTGTGGCCATTTGCGCATATATACCGGAATACTCAGGGGAAAAACTCATTCTTTAAAGTAAATAAATTCGCCCCTACAATTTTTTGTATATGTTTTATTGCTCTGTGGAGTAAATTCAATGGATTTACTAAAACACCCGTAATATCCAATACTATCGCTTGCTGGAAAGAAGGAAAGGTTATTTGTTCTGAAAATAAAGAGCTTGGAATTCGGGCTGAATTTTTTACATCAGTACGAGAAGAAACCCCAATAAATGCACGCATTCTCAGTGATGACCTAGCAGTTCGTTATTATTCCTTACGACCACTGGCTTTTTCAAAAAAAGATGGGGGTACTTTTTCATTTGCAAATCAAGCTGCTTTGATCGAATGGTATGAATATGCACAGGTTTATGATGACCTTTGGGTTTTGCGGGATGACCCTGAAGCTTATATTAATGCGTATACAAATTTTGCTCAATTGGTTAGAGCAGATTACCTGGTCTTGGAAGAACCATATTCTAATCAGGATTCCTATCCAACGGAACTGGAATTGGTGTTTTCTAATGAAGGATATTCTTTATTTAAAGTCCAAGATATTGCGAATTGAGATTCCTGTGATTATTTCCTATTGATGCGTTCAAGGATAATCGCTGTGTTATTTTCATTGTAAGGATCAAGGTTGATATGGATAGGTAATCTTAAAAAATCAGATTGTATTGCAAAATCTAATTCAGTAAAACGTTTTTGATAGGTTTCTTCCGAAAAAACTAAAATATCTGCTTCATTGATCCAGCGAACAGATAATTCTTCATTCCAAAAACCCTGCTTTTCAATGGAAGCCGTATTACCCCCTGTCCGATAATAGAACTCCATATTCAATTGCGCAGGAAAGATTTGAATATCCGCTAAATAAAGAAATAAGATTGGAGTATACCCATCCCAGTAAACCAAGGCGTTATCAAGAAGGATGGTTTGCAATTGGTTTGCAGCTTCTGCATATCTGGCAGGGATATCTGTGTTGGGATATGTAGCGATGGAACTATTGGCTGCCAAGATGAAAGTAGGTGATAGAATACAGCCCAAACTAAAAACTACCAGGATTAGTGCAGTTCCATAAGAATACAACCTAGCCTTTTTTTGAAACAAAAGATGAATTATCTTTGCGATCAGTAAAACTAGAAGTCCAGCAAAAAGACCGACCAGAGTGGGAATAATAAATTCCTGAGAACGAATAGAAATATGAAATCTATTCAGCAGTACATCCCATATTTCATATGGTCCAGACAACATATGCTGGCTGATGCTTGGTAAGTTAATATTCATGAAGAACGGTGCAATCTCTCGATACAGACTCAATCCAATACCGGTGCTGATCACGATCGTTGCAATACACAAAATCCATCGTCTGTCTTTAGGGGTCATCATCAAGCAGTCTCTCGCGATCAAGGGAATTAATGTGATTCCAATGGGCAAATAAAAGGCGAAATATGCCGGAAAACTGTACAGCACATTATTTTCATAGAGCGCATACGCATAATGAAGGATGGTAAGAATGAGAAAACTTATTGCGAGATAAGCATTTTTTCGATAATTCTTATCAGAAAAAAATTTTTTGGGAAAGAATAGGATGAAAGCAAAAAGTGTTGCCATGAAAGGAATGAAGAAATATCGGACGCCATCAAAAAAAACTTGCGTTTCATATATCAGATTGTATTTTCGTACAAGGAATGCTTCACCAATATCTCCGGTCAAAAGATCAAAATGAAAGATGGTTGCCATCGTTGTGTTTAGGAATGCGGGGAACAAAGGCTGCCAGATGAATTGATATGTCCGTGGCCAGTAGGGCAAATTCATTCCGATAAAAACAATTGTGCTGGAAAGGATCGGGATGATACTCTTCCGCCACCCATTCTCCCATAAAATATAGATCAATGTGAGAATGAAAAGAGGAAGCATATTTTGTCTGACCATCACTGTCATTGCAGATAAAATGGCACCGATGATTAGTTGCCCCTGTGTTCTTTTTCCTCCAAGTAAGAAATACAAGCTCCATATAATAAAAAGGGAAGTGACCACCTGGGTCATAGCTCGTGAATAATAAATGATCCATGCCGGTGAAATGATATAGAAACCGATGGATATGGTTGCCCACCATATTCCAGTCAGACGTTTCACCGTTAACCATTGCCCTATCAATAAGAAAACACTTAACAAGATAGCAAAATATCGTCCCGCTAATAAACCTGTGCCAAAGAGTATTTGGGAAATTCCTAAAGAATAAAATGCGAGTGGTGGTTTATTGGTAACGGGTCCATTTTCTTCGAAAGGTTGGTAAGTGCCTTCCCAATACCATTTTCCCTTTAATAAATATGTCCCTTCATCCATGACCGGTTCGATGATATGTGCATAGTGAACTGCTAGGATGACATATACAACAATGATCAAGAGTGAAATAAGAAAAGGAAGTAGTTTTTTTAATTGCTCGTAATGGCTTTTCATTTTCAATATGAGATTATTATAATGGTTATCCCTATCCTCCTGGTTATTGTTCATGAAACATTTTAAATGACCCCTTGTAAGCTTCCCATTGATAATGGTTATTCATTTTTCACAGGAGCAGGTTATACCTGTGACACTAAAAATAAATCTCTACTCATTCATTCTGGATGTTTCTTCTGATCAAACTGGAAAGTATATCCTTCTGCCAGTGATCCGGCGTGAGTACCCCTTTTAATAAATCTTTTGATGAAGTCAAGGAAAATGTAGCCTTGTTTGTGATTTTTGCATTTAAATTCGGTATACTTTAAGTATGATTCCAACGAAGAAGAGCTATTCCTTTTTCTTTCTGACATTTCTTTGCGTCATTTTTGCAGCCTGCCAATCGGTTGGAATTGTCTCAACAAGCAATGAGACACAAGGTATGGCAAACAAAAGTGTTCAAACCGAAACTATCGCGGATTCATCGCCAACTGCGATATCCGCTGTTGATTGGAAAATTGAAGTTGTCGCTGAAAACTTGTCTGTCCCGTGGAGTATTCTGTTTACGAGTGAAAATCGCATACTCGTGAGCGAACGGAATGGATCAATTCGCGAAATACTCAAGGACAATCTTCAAGCTGATCCAGTTTATCAGTTTGCGGATGTGGCTGCTTTCGACGAAGCGGGTTTGATGGGTCTGGCTTTGGATCCAAATTATCAAGAGAATCGTGTTGTTTATGCTTGCTATACCTATCAAGAAAATAATACCCTTTTCAACCGTGTGGTAAGACTGGTGGATGCTCCTGATCAAATGACGTTGGATGGGATTGTTATTGAACGTATTCCATCTGCTCACTATCATGCCGGTTGCCGGTTGCGATTTGCAGTAGATGGAACGCTGTATATCACAACCGGTGATGCTCTGCAACCCGAAAGTGCGCAGGATCCCACTTCTCTTGCTGGAAAAATCCTGCGTGTTAATTCAGACGGAAGTATCCCTGCTGATAATCCCGTCCCCAATTCACCTGTTTACAGTCTGGGGCATCGAAATCCCCAGGGTTTAGATTGGGACCCGCGAACTGGTTTATTATATGAAACCGAGCACGGTCCTTCTGGATCAGATGGACTAGCAGGTGGTGATGAAATCAATCTTATTGAAGCAGGTGGTAATTATGGCTGGCCGCTCATTTCTCATGATGAGCAAGCAGAGGGTTTGATTTCACCTTT
This sequence comes from uncultured Pelolinea sp., assembly GCA_964386805.1. Taxonomy (GTDB): domain Bacteria; phylum Chloroflexota; class Anaerolineae; order Anaerolineales; family Anaerolineaceae; genus UBA4781. The sequence continues at coordinate 13,575 of CAYLUJ010000020.1, forward strand.
GATTGAGTTTACACCGGCTGAAGCACCAGCATCAGGAATGTTTTATCGCGGGGTTGTGTTTCCTCAATATCAGAATAGCTTCTTTTTTGGAGCACTACGGGGAGAAGGCTTGATGAAGGTGGTTATTTCTGCTGATGATCCGCGCGTTATCCAAAGCATGGAAAAAATTGTCACATCTGTTGGTCGTGTAAGAGAGATCGTCGAAGGACCAGATGGTTTTATTTATTTTTCAACAAGCAATCGTGATGGGCGTGGGACAGCCAACATTGGCGACGATAAGATATATCGCTTAGTTCCTCAATAGTAAAATTTTGACGAATCGAAAAATTTCAAGTATTAATCTGTTCTCCAAAGGTTAACGCTTGGTTCTCATTTCTAAATATTTTGCAGTAATTTTCTTTTTCGTTATCTGCCGTTTATAATTACAGCCACCAGTGAGAAAAAAATGAATCAAAAATCAAAAAAGATTCTTCGTATTTTGGGACTTTTGGTCTTTCTTGCATTGGGGATAAAAATATTAACTCCCTATATCAAGTCAATTCCAGATTCGATTGATGCATTAAAGAGTCTTAATTATTGGGCATTGGCATTGGCTATTGTTTTTGAATTCCTTAAATTTATGGGTAGTGGACAGTTTATAAATTCTATTATCGGATTATTCAGACAACGTGTATCCATCTGGCAAGCAATGATGATTGCATTAGCTTCTTCCAGTTTTGGAATGGTCGGTGGTGGAATGGTTGGTTCAGCAGCTGCAAGTTTTCAATGGTTGCGGGAAAGAAATGTAAAAGCGCAAGCAGCAATGATGGCAGGGATTTTACCAATTATTTGCAGTGCTCTGTCAGTTTTAATCCTCTCGTTGATAGGTGTGATTTATTTGCTTGGAGCTGAGGCACTAACAACATCGCAGATGAAAGGTTTTCTGGCAATTCTGGGGTTAATTACATTGGCATTGGTTCTATTTGTTGTATTCTTTCGGAATCCACAAAAATCCAAGACCTTTGCAATAAATGCTGCAAAAAGAATTGAAAAAATTACTAAGAAACCATACGATGAGAATAAAATCATACAACAGTTAGATGAGCTATTTGAAGTACGGGATCTTTTTTTCCACGGTGAATGGAAAAAGCCATTGATTGCTAATACTATGATTTATGGTTCCTTGTATTTTCTTTTTCGAGCAGCCGGTCAAGTAATTTCTCCCAGAGTATTATTGATTGGATATGGTCTCCCGCAGATATTGGGGAAAGCAACCTTTGTGCTTCCCGGAGGGATAGGAGTGCTTGAGAGCGCCATGATTGATCTTTATCAGAGATTAGGTATTCCCGTTGCAGCATCGATTGTAGTCGTCCTTTCTTATCGGTTAATTTCATTTTTAGCCCCATCAATTCTTGGATTCTTATTGATTCTATTTTTACAGAAAAGAACGGGAAAGAAAAGGACAAAGGATGTCATATTACAAAAATCGTAGGTCGTTTTCTAAAAAACCATCTTTGCGAAGATGTCAATCGACTCCATTTTTAACATAAAATGAGATTTTTGTTATTTCCAAACAACCTCTCCAAAAGAGGAATTTCAACGTAAAATAAAGTAATTTTGAAAATGGAAAGATTTAGTAATAAGCACTCAAGCTCCGTGAAATTAAAATTAATTTGTTCTGTTGCCAAATTACATTTTCGAAGGAGCATTATTTGAACAAAAATTCAAAAAAGGTTTTTCGTTCCATCCTTCTCCTTGTATTTCTTGGTGTTGGCGTGTACATTTTGCTTCCCCAGTTGAATTCAATACAACGGTCAATGTATGTATTAAAAAACCTAAAATACTGGGCTTTATCGCTGGCTATTATTTGTGAGTTTTTAAGCTATGTAGGTTCAGGCTACCTTATCAATTCCCTTCTTGGATTATTCAATGACCGTGTCTCATTGTGGCGAAGTATATTGATCGTAATGGCCTCAGCCAGTATTGGGATGGTAGCTGGGGGTATGTTTGGTTCTGCCGCAGCCACATTTCAATGGCTGCGTGATAGCAAAACCAAAACACAATCAGCCGCTATGGCTAGCAGCCTGCCATTATTGATGAATAATTTGGCAGTTCTGGCAATTTCTCTCATTGGTGTTATTTATCTTCTTTTTCTGCATGAATTGACCAAATTGCAAATCGTCAGTTTTTTACTAATCTTGATACTTCTCCTTATGGTTGTACTCATCCTTTTTATCGTTCTTTACAAACGTGAAAAATCATTCCCGTTTTTATTGAAAACCATGGAAAAAATCTATAAACTTATAAAACGCCCTTACAATGAAGAAAGAATTAAAAACCAGTTGAACGAGATGTTTGCAGCCTGGGATCTATTGCTCAGTAAGGGTTGGAAACAACCTGTATTAGGTATTGTAATGACCTTTGGTTTTGATATTGCCGCCCTCTTTTTCCTTTTTGTAGCTGGAAACAAGTGGATCAATTTGGGTGTATTGCTTATTGGCTACGGATTACCGTTATTGTTGGGAAAAGCAGCATTTGTTATCCCGGGTGGTGTTGGGATCGTTGAAACAACCATGGTTGCATTCTATGAAAAATTAGGAGTGACAAATGCAGTTGCTGTGGTAGCTGTGCTTGCCTATCGCCTCATCTCTTTCTGGATCCCATCGATCATTGGCTTTCCCTTAACGTTTTATTTGAATCATAAAGTACAACGTGAATAGAATGATGGTTTATTGCCACAACTCCTTCGATAAAAACTACTCTTATTTATCGAATTTTGATGATTCTTCCCGAATTTGGATATACTGTTGGAATAGATAGCTTACCGTTTGAGCAAGAGAATTTATCTCCTGTTAAGAGATCCACCGCTGTGGTGTAGCACTCAACCGGGGTTGGAATATCCAGAGAAATCATGTGTTGGTTTGAATTTACGGTTGTTATGATGCTTTCTTCTGCCGTTCCCCGCAGAAAAGCAAACTGCTCGCTGGCAACTATAATCTGCTGATATGTTCCTGCTTGAAGAGCGGGCGAAGTGAGCCGAATTTGAGCGAGCTTCGCAATATAATCGGGTAAGTTCGTTAAAGCGGGATTACTAATTGTACTTTCTGGATTCAATTGAGGTCGGAGTATATGATCATCAGATGGTGTCCTCTCCCCGGAGATACCCCATTCACTCCCGTAATAAATTGAAGGAATACCCGGCATGCTGAAAAGTAAACAATATACCGGATATGCATGCATTGGATTGGTCAGGTTGCTTATCAAACGGTTCACATCATGATTATCAACGAATGAATATGGGAGAAAATGTCGGTAAAGACCTTGTTCCCCAAATTGGCGGTTCAGAGAATACGCGATTTCAAAATAATTGTGGTTAACATGGCTGGAATATAGTCCTTTATAGCATTCATAATTTGTAACGGAATCTAAAGCGCCGGCATTGACCCATTGTGCGTAATCTCCATGAATTATTTCACCCATTATCCAAAAATTTGGATTGTGGGTTTTACATCTTGCAGAGAGCTGCTGCAGAAAAGAAAAATCAACACAATCCGCTGCATCAATGCGCAGACCATCAATCTTAAAATCTGTCATCCAAAAGTCTACGGCTTTGAAGAGGTAATCACGAACAGCAGAATTTTGCAGATTCAACTTTACCAAATCGAAATTACCATTCCAACCGGCATACGCAAAAGTATCCCTAAAAGGGCTTTGTCTTGAAAAATCAATTTCCGAAAACCAGTCGCAGTAGCAAGAATTTTTGCCATTTTTCAGCAAGTCCTTGAATGCGAAAAAATCTCGACCGACGTGATTAAAAACCCCATCCAAAACGACTCGGATATTATTCTCATGAAGAAGTGCGATCATTTCTCGCAGAGTTTGATTATCACCCAATCGACGATCAACCTGATAATAATCGGCTGTATCGTAACCATGCGCAGTGGATTCAAAGAGCGGGCCCAGATACAGGGCATTAATATGCAAGTTCTTCAAATGGGGTAGCCACTTTTCTATTTCCTTTAACCTTCGAACAGGTGGAGATGAGAAATCATTTTTCAAAGGTGCTCCAAAGCAACCCAACGGATAAATATGATAAAAAACGCTTTTACTAATCCAATTCTCCATTCGTTCTCCTGATACTACATACCGGTAGGTAAGTAATAAATGAAAAAAAATTAAGAAAAAATACCGTGCATAAATTGATGTACAGCGGTTCTAACAACCGTTTCATCCAAATCAAGTTGTGTACCTATTTTCAACCCAATGTATGTATTGATGATTCCCAAAAAAGAAGCCGCATAGCGTTGGTGCCTGCCGAGCATATTTCCATGGTCCTGCGCTGCTCGTTGAAATAAGGTTTCGAAAATATCTTGCTGCTTTTTCCCATAATTCGAGATCGCCTTGAATGCAGCACTTTGTGGGGGAGCAAACCAACAAGAAAGCTGAAGACGATAAAAAGTAATATGGCTGCCTGCAAAGGAAAAATAGGTACGGGTAATTTCTTCAAGCGTGTTCTTGACATCTCCATGATAGATAGCTGATTTTTCCAATTGATCAAACAGGAATGAAAAATTGTTCGAAAGTATTTTTTCCAACAATCCTTCTTTGCTGCCAAAATAATAATATAAGGTAGGTTTGGTGATGCCAACGGCATCCACAATTTCTTGAACACCGACTGCATCATATCCGCGTTCTGCGAAAAGTTTCAACCCGGTTTGTAATATCTTTTCCTGATTTTCCATAATTCCGTAAAGTATACCGAACGGTATATGAAATGTCAAGAATCAAGAAAAAGGTTCCTCATGTTTTTCTATAGAAATTGTGTATAATCAAAATATCGATCTTGCAATCTAGTGGGGAGCCATCGTTTCTTGATCGACAACGTCGCGTCGTCACAATCAAAAAATTCAGGAGGATGATATGGCAACAGTAAAATTCTATTCTTTGAAAGCAAAAAAGTATGTAATCATCGACAGTAGTAAAGTAAAGATTGTAACGTTAAAGAACGGGCGCCAGGCAGCAGAAGCAATTGATCCGGAGACCGGCAGTAAATTGTTCAAATTTTTATCTGCTGCTGAATTGAAGGAATTAAAACCGTAAGCTCAAGCAAATTATTTTCACTTCTTTTTATTAATTAAAAATTTGCTATTTCTCACATCATTTTCTGTAGGTATGATAATTTTGAGCCTACAGAAATGATGTTCTATTTTATTTAATATTTCTGTTAAAAAAGTACTTATCTTCTTAAAGTCTTACTCTGTAAGAACAGACCAGTGTAAGGTATGGAATTTACAACCCTGTTCTCGTTTTATTAAAATTCAAGTGATAACTATCTGTTAACCTTCTCCTTCTGGTTTCATGCTATCTCGCAGTCTGCTCATTCCATGAAATACAGTATTTGCAATATTCCAATGCTGAGAAAATTGGCCACCGTTCATGCGAACTGATCAAGGTTGTATCGAATCAATATATTGTGGGAATGCTTGTTTTACAGAGAACCCAAGAGCATATTTCGTGGAAAGATCACATCAGGTGAAAAATCAGCGATTTCTTGCGCGAGTGATTGTTGATCAGTGCTAAGGAACCAATTTGAAAATTCCGTATAATGTTGCTTGGAAAGCAGTGTAATACCCTCTTTTGAAAAAAGGGAGTTCCTATCTGTAAAATATATGGTAAAACCGATAATCCGATTCACTCCCTGCATCTACATCACGCGGATCATGTCTGGCTGCAATAATGGTATTATTGCTTCCTATCGTGATTCTTGCTTAAAACACCAAGGATGGGAAATTAATAGATCGTTAATGGGATATCGATCAGATAGTTTCTATAATCTCAAACAAGCGAAAAATATGAATAAAATTACTATTAGAAAATGGAAGTGATTAAAGAATGAAACGACATTTTATTACTATTGGATTAATCCTGCTACTTCTTACCGGCTGTGCGCCAAAAGTTTCCGCTTCTGGTTCATTGGTGAATAGTGATATTTCAGCTGCTTTAGAAACACCTGTTTTAATTCCAACAACTAATCCTAAAGTGGACCCTTATTCTATTGAAGCACTAGAAAACCGGACCTATGGAGACGGAGAACTGACAGTTGAATATCTATGGGAAAGGCAAAAAGATTTCGTGCGCTATTATATTACTTATACAAGCGATGGGTTAACGATTCATGGGTTTGTGGATGTGCCTGAAGGGGACGGACCGTTTCCTGTAGTGATTGCTTTGCATGGATATATCTCGGCATCGGAATATGAGACATTGGATTATTCCACTCGCTATGCCGATTCTATTGCACGCCAGGGTTATATTGTTCTGCATCCTAATATGCGTAATTTTCCTCCGTCTGATAGCACTGGTCGCGTTAGGGATTCTCTAACCGGTTATACAGTAGATGTTATGAATCTCCTGGAGCTTGTACGTCAGAGAGCAGGGCAAGAAGGGATCTTTGAAAATGCAGATATGGAGAGGCTAGGAATTTGGGGGCACAGTTTGGGTGGTGGAATCGCTCTGCGCGTGGCAACCCTGGTGGATGAGATTGATGCGATCGTGCTCTATGGTGCTGTAACGCAGCGCTACAATGAAACACCCATTGGTCTGCCGGTTTATGATCTGCGGGTGATTGATGCACCTTTCAGCATCCATCATGGTTTGGATGATGACACGGTTTCTCCTACCTGGTCTGAAACAATTTGCGATACGCTTGAAGATTTAGGAAAAGAACACGAATGCTATTTTTATGATGGTCAACCACATACCTTTTTGCGATCAGGTTCCAGCGATGCGCTGTTTATACAAAGAACAGTCGAGTTTTTCGATAAATATCTTGGCGAATAGAAAATAAGACATCCGATAAAAGTAAAAGACTTTTTATGATGCTTGCTCAAAGTAGAGCAAGCATAAATTTATATATTTGAAAATTTAATAGACCTTTTTGCGGGCTTTCTAAAATAATATCAAAAGAGGGCGGAAATCATCATCAAAAGCTTTTCCTCAGTCCGTGAATGGTTGTGCATCTTTCATAAATATGCTAGCATAACTAATCTAGGTTTCTTTTGTTAATCTTAATGAAAGGGAGTTCTCATTTATGATCGCAATTATCACCGATTCTGATTCCAGCCTTCCTTATGGTCTGGCACAAAAATACAACATTAAGCAAGTTCCGATCACCATTCAATTCGGGGAAGATATTTATAAAACCGAAATTGACATCAATGATCAAAAAGTTTTTGAAAGAATCGACAGGGAAGGAAAACTGCCTACCACTGCAGCTCCCTCGCCGGGTAATTTTGCAGATGCATATCGGGAAGCCTTTGAAAAAGAAAAAGCCGATACGATCATTTGCTTCTGTGTGAGCAGTGAGATCAGTGCAACGTACAGTGCAGCCAAATTGGCTGCTGAAGAATGTTCTGCAAAAAAACGTATTGAGGTTGTGGACACCCGCAGTCTTACCATGGGTCAGGGATACATGGCAATTGTTGCCGCTGAGGCAGCTCGAGCGGGAGAAAAAGTCGAAAAGATCATTGAAATGGCGCATGCGCTTCGTGGAAGAACACATGTTTATGGTGCCCTCTCAACATTGAAGTATCTGTCCATGAGCGGCAGAGTAAGCCATCTCGCGGCAGGTATGGCAGGTATGCTGAATATTAAACCCATTCTGGCTGTTCAAAATGGAAAATTGGATCTGATTGAAAAAGTACGTACGCGAAGAAAAGCCTGGGCGCGGGTTATTGATCTGGTAAAACAGGATGTAGGCTCAAGCCGCATCGAACGCATGTGTTTTTTGCATGTGACTGCTGAAAAGGAAGCGCAAGAATTCAAGCAATTATTACAGGCAAGTATAAAATGCCCGGCTGAAACTCCATTTATCCCCCTTACCCCCGGATTATCTGTTCATACCGGGGCTGGGTTGGTGGGCATTGCTTTTGTTGTAGAAAAGTAGTATTTCTATTTTCGATCGCACATATTGGGTTGTTCATAATTAGTGAACTAGTTTATAATTAACTGTATTATGAATAGACCAACAGAACATGAAACAGTGGGGAGGATGTTCCCCTGTATTTGCCGTACCCATAAAAAGAACGCCGATCTAATGCTCGAACGAAGCGGACTGCATCATGGGCAGGCGAAACTTTTAATGATCCTCTCGCGTGAAAATGGAATAAACCATTCAGCAATTGCTGCCGAATTACGCATCTCACCGGCGGCTACCACCAAAGTGATTAAGCGCATGGAACAAGATGGGTATGTTTTGCGCGAAACAGATGAATCGGATGAAAGAGTCTCAAAGGTTTTTCTTCAACCCAAAGGGCAGACGCTGGTTAATAAAATCCATGCAACGTTTCAACAATTGGATTTGGTCATGTTTGATGGATTTAGCACTGAAGAAATTCGAGAACTACATAGCCTTCTGAGCAGAGTGCAGGATAACCTGCAGAGTAATCTATCCAATATTGGGTAAAAAAATCAGGATTCTAAATATATATCGAAATATTTTCCGAAATATATTTCTGCATTGACAAAATATACCTTTACAGCGATAATAGGCAACCAGTTAATAATAAACAAGTTAAATAAAATATTCAAATTAAACATTGGCTTTCTGTTTTTTATAAGTCGCGGGATCCTAAAAGATTAGCATGAAAAGCCGAATGTTTCCCGGAGGTAGCACTTGGTTAAAACATTAGCAAAATACATTGGGCAATATAAAAAATATATGCTTCTTGCGCCACTGCTGGTGCTTATAGATGTAATCGCAGAGTTAAGCATGCCAATTTTGATGTCAAGAATTGTTGATGAGGGAATTCCCGCTGGCGATACAAATTACATTATAAAAATTGGTATTTATATGATCCTGTTAGCAATAATCGCTATTTTCTTTGGAGTGGCAAATATGAAAGTCTCTGCTACCGCCGGACAGGGTTTTGGGGCTAATTTACGAGATGCGCTTTTCAAGAAAGTGCAGAGCTTTTCTTTTGCCAATATCGACCATTTCAGCACCGGGTCGCTGGTAACACGCCTGACGAATGATGTGAACAACTTACAAAATACATTAACCATGGGTATCCGTCTTCTCCTGCGTGCACCCATGATGTTGATTGTGGCTATGTTCCTGGCGTATCAGATCAATGCCCAACTTTCGTTTGTAATGGCTATCGCAATCCCAATCCTGGCAATCGCGATCGCATTGATTATGACCAATGCTCGGAAACTATTTACTATCATGCAAACGCGTATGGATGCTCTCAACAGCACCATCCAGGAGAATCTGATTGGAATCCGTGTAGTGAAATCTTTTGTGCGGCAGGATTTTGAAAAAAAGAAATTCAAGAAGGCAAATGATGCTCTTACCGAATCTGGTATTCGGGCCGCCAGCCTTGCTGTAACGAATATGCCGGTGATGATGCTGGTTGTGAATGCGGCAACATTGGCGATTATCAAGATCGGTGGTGGGTTGGTGATCGGTGGAGTGATGATGACAGGCGAGCTGATCAGTTTTATCAGTTATATCATGCAGGTCCTGGTTTCTATTATGATGCTCTCGATGGTTTTTCTGATGCTTGCCAGAGCAGAAGCTAGCGGGAAGCGTATCATCGAAGTCCTTGAAACGCAGGTGGATATTGCTGATCCGCTTGAGATGAAAAATAAATCCAGTTCGCAACAAAAATCTACCTCTGGAATAAACATCTCTGGAAACATCCCGCAGGTACATTCCGGGAAAATTGAATTCAAGCATGTTTCATTTAAATATACTGTTATAGGCACAGGTGAAAATGTCATAACTGATATTAATTTTGTTATATGTCCCGGTGAGATTGTTGGCATCGTAGGAGGAACCGCAACAGGGAAAACATCTCTGGTGAATCTTATCCCGCGACTTTACGATGTGACCGAAGGCGCTATCCTGGTGGATGATGTAGATGTACGCAACTACAAACTGGATGATCTACGTAAAAGTATCGGAATGGTCTTACAGCAAAATACTCTTTTCACGGGAACCATTCGTGAAAATTTGTTGTGGGGAAATGAAAATGCAACACAAGAAGAATTGGAGAATGTCTGCAAGGATGCCCGGGCGCATGATTTTATCATGTCATTTCCTCAGGGATACGGTACGTTCCTGGGGCAGGGAGGGGTTAATATTTCTGGCGGACAGAAACAACGTTTATATATTGCCCGAGCTATGCTGAAAAGACCAAAGATCCTCATTCTAGATGACAGTACCAGCGCGGTGGATTCTGCGACAGAAGAAAAGATCAGAAAATCTTTTTATTCCAATTTCAAAGATACCACCGTTCTGATCATTGCACAAAGGCTCAGTTCGGTGAGTAAGGCTGATAAGATCCTGGTTTTGGATGACGGTAAGGTAATGGGATTAGGTTCGCATACAGAGTTAATGAAGAGTAACAAAATCTATCAAGAAATCAATATCTCGCAGCAAGAAGGAGTCCTCAATGCCTGAGCAGCCAAAACCACAAGAACAAAACAGATATTCCCAGGCACGTGCAGGGCGACCTCATGGTGGCCCGGGAGGTCCTGCCAGCAGTTTTGAAAAACCGAAAAATGGCGGCAAAGCATTTGCAAGAATATTGGAATATTTGAGCAAGAGTAAAGGATTATTAATCCTGGTTATTCTTCTTCTGTTATTGAATACAGGAGCTTCTTTGGCTGGCAGTTATTTTCTCAAACCAATGATCAATACCTATATTCTGCCCGGCGATCTGGCAGGTTTGGGAATAGCTCTATTAGAGCTAGCGGGGATCTACTTGGTCGGCATTATTTCTGCTTTTCTGCAAACACGGTTAATGGTGCGCATCGCTCAAAAAGCCACAAACACTTTACGTCGTGACCTGTTTGATAAATTACAAACTTTACCCTTGCATTTCTTTGATGCCAATACGCATGGTGAGTTAATGAGCCGTTTCACCAACGATGTGGATAACGTGCATATGGCGCTCGAACAAAGTGTTCCACAATTCCTATCCAATATTTTGATCTTCGTGGGTTCCATGGTCATGATGATCATTCTGAGCCCCACTTTATTTCTGGTGACAGGAGCTGTGCTGGTTTTGATGTTCTTTATTGCCAAGAGTATCACCGCTATAAGTACAAAATATTATCGTGATCAGCAGAGAACCCTGGGTACTGCAAATGGTTATATCGAGGAAATGGTGGGCGGATTGAAAGTGGTTAAAGTGTTCACTTTTGAACACAAAGCCATTGAAACTTTTGCCCAATATAATGAAGATTATCGAAAAGCTTCAACCAATGCAAATTTCTCTGCTGGTGCTGTAATGCCCACATTAAACAATTTGAATAATATTTCCTATGCGGTTACAGCGATGATAGGGGGTCTTTTGGCAGTGGCGGGTGGATTCGATCTTGGTTCTCTGGCAGCTTTTTTGCAATATTCGCGCCAATTCGGGCAACCGGTGATCCAGATAACCAACCAGCTGAATAACGTTTTAGCTGCCCTGGCTGGAGCAGAGCGTATTTTTGAAGTGATGGACCAAGAAGCAGAGGATGATGATGGAGTGGTTACCCTGGTGGGTATTCAAAAGAAAGAAGATGGCTCAATAGAAGTCCTCGATAAAAAACAGCGTCCCAGCCATTGGGCATGGAAATATCCCCAAGCGGATGGAAATGTGGAGTATATAGAACTAAAAGGCGATGTTCGTTTCCATGATGTAACTTTTGGATATGAACCGGATCAGATGGTCTTGAAAAATATATCTCTGTTTGCCAAACCCGGGCAAAAGATCGCTTTTGTGGGTTCGACCGGAGCTGGTAAAACCACCATTACCAATCTGATCAACCGTTTTTATAATACCCACGAAGGGCAGATCACCTTTGATGGGATCGACATCAAATTGATCAAAAAAGCGGATGTGCGACGTTCTCTGGGCATGGTATTGCAGGATACCCATTTATTTGCAGGAACTGTCATGGAAAATATTCGTTATGGACGGTTGGACGCTACCGATGAGGAATGCATTGAAGCAGCCAAACAAGTGAGCGCCCACTCCTTTATCAAACGTCTACCTCAGGGTTATCAAACCGAATTGAGCGGAGATGGAACCAATCTCTCGCAGGGGCAGCGCCAATTGCTGGCGATCGCCCGCGCGGCGGTGGCGGATCCGCCGGTGATGGTATTAGATGAAGCCACCAGTTCGATTGACACACGTACCGAGCGCTTGATCGAAAAAGGCATGGATAAGCTCATGGAGGGGCGCACGGTGTTCGTGATCGCCCACCGCCTTTCCACAGTGCGTAACTCCAATGCCATTCTGGTCATTGAAAATGGAGAGATCATCGAGCGCGGCGACCATGATGATCTGTTAAAGCAAAAGGGCAGGTACTACCAGCTTTACACAGGGCAGTACCAGCTGACGTAATAGGAATAGCAAAACGAGGAACAGATTATCCCGTTCCTCGTTTTTTTGATTAATTATTTCCGGATCAAATTAATTGCAACTATAGCTATCGCACTTGCATAAACCATATCCATGATAATAATCCCCGCAATCGGGTTTTATGCTTCTTTTTCAATAACGATCGTCCCGTGAGAAAGCAGCGCGGCAATGGCACCAATGGCAGCCAACTGCGGGGCAATGACGGTACCGACCACTCCCACGGTGAGCGGTATATCGATCAATGTTTTGCCATCATCGTTCTTGATGATAATGCTCCGGATGTTCCCTTCACGGACCAATTCCTTGACCTTCGTAAGGATCTCTTCACCATTCACGCGAAATTCTTCAGTCATTTTTGCTCCAATATGGATTGATTATTCAATATTAATACGGATAGAGGTCTTATTTCGTTGCTTCGAAAAAGTTTCAATATTTGGTTTTTGCATATCGGTGTGATTTTCTGAATTGTGTTTCGTCAGCTTGACATCGTCTTTGATTTTCAGTATGATACATAAGTTATTTAGAAAAGAGAGAACTCGAAAGATGATTGACGGCAAGTAATTTATAAAGCACCTCCCGCGCAACCCTCACCAGGGCAGGGCGGGCACCCGATCAACGATCGGGTGGTTTGGTATGTGCATTAACCAAAACAGGAGGCAGCCATGCTTGCCGTTTCGCATTTAACCAAAACCTTTAATTTACAAACACTTTTTACAGATATCACATTTTCCATCAATCCCAACGAAAGGGTAGGGTTGATCGGACCGAATGGCTGTGGAAAAACCACGCTGCTGCGCATTCTGGCAGGCTTGGAAGAAGCCGACAGTGGGCAAGTGCACAAGCCATCAGCTCTGCGCATCGGCTATTTACCGCAGGGTTTTGAGTTCCCGGCGCAATTGACCATCACCCAGATTGTGAACAACGCAGTAGGAAATGTGGACGCATTAACGGACGATCTGGTAATGGTATCCCAGAAATTGGCTGAGCAGCCCGATGATCGAGAGTTGGCTGAACGCTATGATGATCTGCTGCGCCGCATTCAAAATGCAGAGATGGAGCGGGCTGCTAAAATAATCACTGGATTAGGGCTGGATGATATTCCACATAACCTGACA
>CAYLUJ010000020.1:27094-27389 GCA_964386805.1 uncultured Pelolinea sp.
GCAGAAAACGCGCCTCTCTTTGGCTTTGCTTTTGCTGGAAGACCCTGAAATTCTATTGCTGGATGAACCGACCAACCATCTGGATATTACCATGCTGGAATGGCTGGAAGAGTGGCTTAGAAACACAGCCTGCGGTGCGTTGATCGTTTCGCACGACCGTATGTTCCTTGATCGCACTGTCACGCGCATTCTGGAAATGGATCCGGTTTCGCATAAGCTCCGCTCCTATGAAGGTAATTAGAAAAGTAATTCCAATAATGCTAGGTATTATTGGCGGTTACATAATCGCACTTCT
>CAYLUJ010000021.1:0-3059 GCA_964386805.1 uncultured Pelolinea sp.
TAACAGCGATCCTGAAAAGGCAATAATCTGGAGTAAGGGAATAAACCTGGATTGATGGGTTGGTTATATTCCGGAATCACCAGAGAATTCCAGCTTCGAGGGCAGCAAGTGGTAGGACGATAGTCAAGAAAATTTCAGAGAAACACATTATTGAAATCGAATGTGATCACAAGCATCGTCTGTTGTAATTATAAAAAGATTCAAAACAAGAGCGTAAATGGTCAAAGTAAAGAACTGGCAATTATCTATCCAGAGTATGATGATTTTCTGGCAAAGATCTTTTTATAATTGGTGACCTTGACAAAATTGTTAGTGATTGTTTGCATCGTGTCAATGCAACATACAGATTTTTTGGATCATCTAAATCATCCGCATTCACTACAATCACATGATCAAACTCTAATCCTTTAACAAGTAATGTCCTTGATACCAAACGACGATCAATCTTCCTACCCTGCTTTCTAGCCTGGTTTCGAATATGCCAAGCCACATCTTCAAAACTTTTAAAATTCCCCTGTGGAAAAATTTCTAAAACTCGTTTCATTTCATACCATAATTCTTTTCTGAATAAGACATCTCCAGCTTTCTTGCACTTCACAAAAGCAGGGAGAAGAAAACTAAGGTCGTCTGGATTCTGTATTATGTTCTTTAGAGCATCAACTATTTCCGGATACTTTAGCGATCGTGGAACCTTATCTTCTTCAAATCCCTTACAAATACTATTCAATTCACCCCTTAATCTTGTCCAACACTTTCCTGCACCATCAATAAGTATTAAACATCGTTCACGTGCACCGACCCGATCTAGTTTTTGCGCCCATGCCAACAGATCACGGCATTCAATCTCCTCCATCGATGTATACAATCCCCGTAACTGGCTAGCTAATGCATGAGCCTGATTAGGCCACTTTTGAATAGCGACAATGCTTCCGTCAAAACTGCTTGCATGGAAACAAGCATTTCTTCCAGCATTTTGATCATATTGTTTCCATGTTACTGACCCGTTAGGTGCTTTCCGTAAATCAATCTCTTGTCCCGTAAGTAGGCAATTCCGGACAGTTTCAAGCCAGTTTCCTAGTTCAGGATTTGTTTCTTTCCATCTCCATGGCTCCTTTAGTTGGCCAATATTTTCAAAGTTAGGAAATACATCTATATCCCAATCAATTAAGGGATCATCATCAAATCCAAAAATACCCTGTAATGGATCCCCTAATATTCTTATAGGTAAGGTATCAACTAACGCCATAATAAGGTCATGTTGACTTTTTGTGCAATCTTGATACTCATCGACAAAGACGCCAGTATATGATTTTTCAATTACATATTTAATATTCTGATGTTGTAGAGCATTTTGGGCAAATTGATATACTTCTTTCCAATCATCATTCAGAGGTTGTTTATTTGTGATACCAGATAACTTAGGATAGCTCGCTGCCAATTTCAGCGCCCATGATGCAATTGTTTCTACTCTATATTGTGTCGAAGAAACGCCAAGATGCTTAAGTCTCTCTCGCATTGATCTAACCCCAGCATGAGTGTGAGTTAGAAGTAACACATTTCCTTGGTCATGTAATGCCACTGCCCTTGCGATTAGTTCAGTCTTTCCATATCCTGCAGGGGCAATTAAAAATGCATTCTCAGATTTCGCTAACTGTAGCGTGATCTCATCACTCATTTGCCCACTCTTTTAAAGCAGAGAGTTTTTTTACTATATCAGTATCAGTCATATTTTTAAGATGTTTAATAACAATTTGCGCAAGGTGTTCTCCATAGGATATTCGTTTATACCAACCTTTTTCTTTTGCTTTTTTCCCAATCGCACTTCGAATTTTGTCTTCTGAATATCCCTTGTCAATCAGAGATTGGACATCACCTTGGAAATCTCCTGAATTCATTTCCAATTCTGATCCTATCGAATCATATACACTATTTGCTAGTACATCCTTCTCTGCAACACATTCAATTGCTCCAACAATAAAATCATCTAAACCTTCAAATGGTAAGTCAAGGCATATTCTTTCCTCAATACTCTTTGCATCTTTCCAAACAAGAACTTTTACACCAATTTTTGCTAACTCTTCTTCAGATGGATCAAGAGGAACGTCAGAATCACCAAAGAATGCCACAAAATATCCCAATCCTTGTAAAAGAGAAGCTGTTTTTGGCATATCTGTACCGCCTCCTTTTGATGAAGTAATCGGTACCACTCCTAAACATGCAAAGGGATTATTATTGCCCCCTTCTTCTAATTGCCAAAATTGATCCATCCCACGGACAAAGCCAACTTCTGTTGGTCCTTCACAAGCAATTATTTTTGTTGCTAAGAATGCTTCGGAAGTTTTTCGTACTGTGGCTTGTAAATCTTTTGATACTGGACGAATATCAATTTTCCCATCATTGTTATGAACAATATTCAATTCAACTGCATATAATTCCTCCACAGCAACATTTGAATGAGTAGTCAAGAACACTTGATATTTTGCATCATCAGTTGGGCGAAGTTTGCGTATTAAATGTCTGAGGCGATGAGGTTCCAAACCCGTCTCAATTTCATCTATCAACATAATCCCACCCTCTGGGACACTTTGGTGTTGAATTGCTAGAGTTAAAAGACGACGACTTCCTAAACCTGCCATTCGTGCAGGAACTTGTCCATCATGCAATGTTAATGTTGCTTGTCCAGTGACACTTAATTTCGCATCTAAACCAACAGCATATTTCGTATGAGGTAGTACACCAAATATTTTTGCAATCTCACCGACTGTTTCTGCACTTTTGTTTAACTCGCTAAGTGTTGCGGAAGATACAGCTTCTCTAGCACACCTATTGGCATCAGCAAGAACAGCAGAAATATCACTATCATTCTCAGTAAGCTGAGATAAAGCAGAATATTTTCCCCAAGATAATTCGTGATCCACATACATACCAAGAGCAGTTACGCCAATTTTTTTTCGATCATTAGCTGAAATAAAAATACCTTCTGGCTCTCGATCATTTTTTACTATCCAATTTGGCTCAAGGGTTCTATCTATTATAAGAGCAATGGAAATAACAGATTC
>CAYLUJ010000021.1:3069-27325 GCA_964386805.1 uncultured Pelolinea sp.
CTTCGATTCTCTCACCTGGCTGCCGAATCGTCGTTTGTTGTTGGATCGCCTGCAGAAGCTGCTCGGCAGCATCGGCGAGCACAGCGAGCTGGCCGTTCTGGCCTTCAGCATTCCTCATCTGCGGCTCATCAACCAAACCTTTGTCAACAGACCATCCCCTTAAATAATTACCAAATTTATCCTGGGTAATCATCGAATCAGGAAGTTCGCCTACTGTAGTTATAATTTCAATTGGATTAGTGATATCACAATTGAAAAAATCCGCATCAGTAAATGTTAATGACCAACTTGGAGATAGGCACAAATGAATAGCATCAAGAATTGTTGATTTTGTAGAATCGCCCTGTCCAATTAGGCAAATAAATGATTGGGAAATGTTCCATTCTAGATCATGAATCCCACGAAAATTACGAATAGATAAATAACGGATTTTCAAAATTCCCTCTCTTTTCTTCTATATCAAATCTTCACGATAAACTGATTAAAACTATATACCTGCCTGGAAACAACTTTACTCCTCCACTCTGTCACAATGCTATCTGCCAGATAGCCATTATCTAGTAAATAATTTATAAAATTATTTGAAGTATTTTTATAAAGTTCCATTATTTCTCTTTGAATTTACCATTCTGTATTTATAAAACAATTCTATTCATTTTAAATTTTCCCCATACATATATGGATCTTTACTTTTCATTATAGCTTTACAATAAGCGATATGCCTTGGAAGAAAATACGCCGTTTCATCAGTTAATAATTCTTGCTTTGGTTCAACCTTGATAATTAGAAAATACTCCGAAACTATGTCTTTACTTTTTATTAGTATCGTAGTCAACAAGGATATTTCATAATTATTCTTAAGTAATTGTTTTTCGATTGACTGTTTCAACTCATAAACGCCAAAATTTAAAATTATTTGAATTCTATGCGTAGTTGAGGTAAGAGGTTCCGCAATTTTGAAATCATCCGATGATAAAAATCCAAATATCCCCGGCACATTCGGTTTATTAAAATTCAATATAACGTTGGGTATAGCAAATTCAATGGAAACATTCTCGGAGGTTTCCACAAAAAATTCACCTTCAAGCAAAATATTTTGATGCAATTCATCAGGTTCAACAAAATTTTCCTTTTGAAGTACTACAACATTGCCCAACCATTGAATTTCTCCTGTACACTCTTTATAAAGATTCCACGTTGAATCATACTTTGTTGATGAAGGAATCAAGATTATCGCATTATTTGCTATATAATTTTTTTCTTCCAATTGCATATTTCTCTTATTGAGAGTTCTATTTTGAATAAATGTAACAATTCCAAGAAATATTGTTCCTATGAAAGAAAAGATAGTTCCATAATACGAAAGTATCTCGCTAGGAGTATAACTATGTGATAATAGTATTTGACTTGGTTGTCTCTTTTCAAAGAGTAATTCAACAAAAGTCGGTCCAAGAACACTCAATGCTATTATTAAAATGAAAAGCCCAAAACCCCATAGAATATTTCTTGTTCTTTGTGAATTCTTAATCTTCATATTCAATTCAGCTTTATGATTTAATTGGGTTCTTTCTTCGTTTCTGCTCACAACTCTGTGACCATTCACCCCAAATAATTTATTATAGAATACACCAATTTTCAAGAAAACCTTGATTATTCAATGCGATTTTTAAAATTAACCTGTTTTTGAAATCTAATATAATTCCCTTATAAGTAAAGTATATATACAAATTAACCTATAATTATTCAACCGTCAAACCAATCTTTCTACACAGAATTTTTCAATTTTTTTATCAGTAAATAGCATCTATAATCCAAATAGAAAATATTAGTCAAAAAGAACACAGAGATGAATTACGTTTTCAATTATCAGCAAAGAGAGCTTAAATATTGAATAGGAAAAAGGGAAGCTAAATGAGCAGAATTCTGAAGCGTGATTTCTATGTACGCCCCGTGGTAGAGGTCGCTCATGCCCTGATCGGCAAACAGCTCGTGCATCAGATCAATGGACAACCCGTTGCAGGCATTATCCTTGAAACCGAAGCCTATGATGGGGAACAGGACTTAGCCTGCCACGCGCACAGCGGTAAAACGAAGCGCAACGCTGTCATGTACGGACCTGCCGGGCATGCTTACATCTACTTCACCTACGGCATGCACTGGCTCTTGAACTGCGTCACCGGCTGTGAAAACTACCCCGCCGCAGTGCTGATCCGCTCCCTCCACCCCACTACGGGGCTGGAGAGCATGGCGCAAAACCGCGAGGGCATAGAACAGAAATCGTGGTGCAACGGACCGGCAAAACTGACCAAAGCGCTCAGCCTGGATGGCACCCTGAACGGCTGCGATCTCTGCCAAAAAAACAGCACCTTGTGGATCGCAGAAGGGATTACAATTCCAGATGAGTTCATTCAAGCAGCTCCGCGCATCGGCATCGGCTACGCCGGTGAGCCGTGGAAAAGCAAACCATGGCGTTTTACAATGCAAATGCCACCATCGAAAATTGATGAATTAATAAAATAGACTCATGGTATAAAAATACTATGCAAGAAAATAAAAACGAAATTGAAATTCCTGTTTTTGACTTTGACCCTACCAGAGTGATCATCTACGGCGGTGGGGGTTTGAGCAAAATGATCATCGAAGCGGTGCGCGTTCTGGGAACCTACCAGATCGAGGGCATCATCGACGATAATATGAAGAAAGGCACTGATGTGATCGGCTCTCCCGTGCTGGGTGGAGCAGATGTTCTGCCGGAATTATATGAACGCGGCATCCGCATGGCGGTCAATTCGGTGGGCGGCATCGGTGATTTCCAGGTGCGGCTGAACGTTTTTCAAACGCTGGCAAAGGCAGGTTTTCTCTGCCCGGCGATCGTCCACCCCACCGCGCATGTCGATCCATCAGCACGATTGGCACCCGGTGTATTGGTGCTGGCGCAAAGCTACGTAAGCGGAAATGCCAAAGTCGGCATGGGCACACTCATCAACAACTCGGTGGTAGTCTCGCACGATAATGTGATCGGCACCTGCGTCAACCTTTCACCCGGCACCATGCTGGCGGGGGATGTGATCATCGATGATTTTGCCCAGTTAGGGATGAACGTCAACGTCAATATCGGCGTGCATATCGGAAAATACGCCCGCATTGCCAATGGAGCAACGATCAAAGGAGATGTGCCGCAGGGAGGTCGAGTTTATGCCGGTATGGTCTGGCCTCCCAGAGATCTACCCAAACCAAGGATTGTTTAGGAGAATAACTCATGTTTCGTAGAAATGCCGCCAACGCTCGACCGGAAATCACACCGATTGAACGGGTCACCTCTGTTCTGGGAGCCGGGATCATCTGGAAAGGTTCCATAAAAGGCAAAGGTGGGGTGCGTGTAGAAGGAACCTTCGAAGGGGAGATCAACCTGAATGGGCTGCTGGTGGTCGGAGAGACCGGTCGCATCACCTGTGAGAACGTTCAGGCGAATACCGTAATTGTTGCCGGCGCTATCAAAGGCAATATCACTGCCGAGAAATTGGAAATCCGCAGCACCGGTCATGTTTGGGGAGATGTAAAAATTGTAGCTTTTTCCACCGAAGAAGGTGCATTTTTACGTGGAAATATCACAATGGAAGAACAGGTATCGTTGGAATTTGAAGACATACCAGTGGATACCGGAATGATGGATCAAGAAACCGAAACAGAGAAATAGATAGCATCAAACTTCTGTAAGTAGCTCATAAAATGAGAGTTTCACAATTATTCAATCAAACGCTGCGCAAGTCCTCTGATCAGAATGAGGTAGCTGGTCACCAGTTTTTAATCCAAGCAGGCTATCTGCGCCCTCTGGCAAGCGGGATATTCGGATATTTGCCATTAGCCCAACGGACTCTTGCAAATATCTCAAAGATCATCCGCGAAGAAATGGACGCCATTGGCGGGCAGGAAGTCTCCCTGCCGGTCGTACACCCGGCAGAGATCTGGCAGGAAAGCGGGCGTTGGTATTCCATCAATGAGGAAATGGGCAGGTTCAAGGACCGCAGCGGGCGTGACATGGTGCTAGCCATGACACACGAAGAAGCAGTTGCAGCGGTAACGCGCGATGTCATCCAATCCTACCGTCAGCTTCCGGCATTGATCTATCAACTACAAACCAAATGGCGTGATGATCCCAGACCGCGGGCAGGCTTGATCCGCACGCGTGAGTTTACCATGCTCGATAGCTATAGCCTGGATCGGGATGAAAATGGACTGGAGCGCCAATATCAGGCACATTTCCAAACTTACACCCGCATCTTTGAACGCTGCAATTTGCCAGTCATGGCGATTAAATCAGATACAGGGATGATGGGTGGTACGTTCGCTCATGAATTCATGTATCTCAACCCCATCGGCGAAGACACTATTATTCTATGCAGCGCTTGTAATTATGCCGCCAATCGGCAGATCGCCAGATTTAAGAAAGACCCTGCCAGTTCGGAAGAATTGAAGGAAATTGAAAAAGTCGCTACTCCAGAAAAGAAAACCATTGCCGATCTGGTGGATTATTTGCAGATTCCTGCAGAACGAACAGCCAAAGCAGTTTTCCTGATGGCTGAAATCGAGGGAGCTTGGCAACTTGTGCTGGCGCTTTTGCGTGGGGATCTGGAATTGAATGAAACAAAACTCAGTCACATCCTCCACTCTGCTCAGTTGCGTCCTGCGTTGGATGAAGAGATCAAAGTCAGCAGGGCGGTGCCCGGGTATGCTTCCCCGATCGGGTTAAAAAATATATTGATCGTGGTGGATGATGAAATCCCCAATTTGCGCAATCTTATAGCCGGAGCAAATGAAGCAGGTTATCATTTGATGAATGTGAACTACAGCAGAGATTTTAAAGCCGATATTGTGGCTGATATTGCCTGTGCCGATCAGGGGCTGCCCTGCCCTGAATGTGGAAAACCACTCACCAGCCAGCGCGGTATAGAAGTGGGAAACATTTTCAAACTTGGTACTTTCTATTCAGAACACATGGGATGCAATTTTTTGGATGAAGACGGAATATCCAAACCCATTGTGATGGGTTCTTATGGGATCGGGTTGGGAAGATTGATGAGCTGTATTGCCGAAGAACACCACGATGAGAAAGGGCTTGCCTGGCCAGTTCCTATTGCACCATACACTGTTTATTTAATTCATATCGAGGATAAGACCGCAGAAACTCGCACGATCGCTGAAGCTTTATATACAAAGTTGCAAGAAGCCGGTTTGCAGATTCTCTATGATGATCGGGATGCCAGCCCGGGTGTAAAATTCAACGACGCCGATCTACTGGGAATACCATTCCGCCTTACCATCAGCGCAAGGTCTTTATCAAACGGCGGAATTGAAATAAAATCCAGGGCGAATGATGGTACGCAGGTCATTGGATTGGGACAAGTGGTTGATCATTTGATTAAAGCCCAATCCAAAATATGAAATTTCTTGTTTTTAAAAGCACATGAAGGAAAGCAAATGAAAAAAATAATAGAGAACTCTGTTCCAATGTCCTCCCCCGAGATCAACGACGAAGATCGCCAGGCAGTCCTAGAGGTTTTGAATACAACCTCTTTAAGTATGGGACCGAAGATCAATCAATTCGAGCAAGCCATCCGGGAGAGAACCGGCAGCCGCTATGCTCTGGGGGTAAGTTCAGGCACCACCGGGCTGCACCTTTGCGTTCGTGCAGCAGGTATTGAACAGGGTGATCTCGTTATCACCACACCTTTCTCGTTTATCTCATCTACCAATGTGATCTTATTTGAAAAAGCCATTCCAATTTTTGTGGATATCGACCCCATCAGCGGGAATATGGATGCAACACAGATGCAGCAAGCCATCCACGACTTGAAGCAGGGCGGAAAACCGGCTGCCCAATGGCTGCCTCGCAAAGGCTGTGAAGCCTATCGAGATCTCAAAGCAGTTCTAAGTGTGGATGTGTTCGGTCAACCGGCAGATTATGATGAGATCAAAAAAACTTGCGATCAAAACAAATTGACTTTGATCGAAGATTCCTGCGAAGCACTTGGTGCGTCTTATAAGGGCAAACAAGCTGGGACGTTTGGAAAATATGGAGTTTTCGCTTTCTATCCCAACAAACAGATCACCACCGGAGAAGGCGGTGTGATCGTCACCGATGATGACAAGGCAGCCGCCTATATGCAGGCTCTGCGCAATCAGGGGCGTGCTCCCGGCGATGCCTGGCTGCAGCATACTTATTTGGGATACAACTACCGTCTGGACGAAATGAGTGCGGCATTGGGCTTTTCACAAATGAAAAGGCTCGATCACATGCTGGATAGCCGTGCACAGGTGGCGGGCTGGTATCAAGATTATCTGCAGGAGTTCCCCCAAATTGAAATTCCGCAGATCCTTCCCACCACCACCCGCATGAGCTGGTTCGTTTACGTGATCAGAGTGAAAGCTTCCATTGATCGTGATGCATTTGCCAAACGGCTGATCAAGAATGGGATCGATGTAAGACCGTATTTCTTGCCCATTCATCTGCAACCCTACATTGCCAACCAGTTTGGATACCAACCCGGCGATTTCCCGATCACTGAAGATCTGGGAAACCGCGGTCTGGCTCTTCCATTTTCCAGTGTCATGACGGAAGAAGAAGTGCTGCGCGTCTGCGAAGGGATTCGCAAATCGTTGTAATATGAATGGCGAACAGGTATTCCGGTTACCCATCAAAAAAGCAGTACTGAACATCCTGATTCTTTGTCTATTATTTGGGGGACTCAGCGCCGGTAGTATCCTCATCGCTGTTTCCATGCAGAACGCCGGATACCGTATCATGGGATATATTCTTGGTACTCTCTTTTCGTTGCCGATTTTCTTTTTCCTTTTTCAACTTTTTCAAATAGCTCGCAGCAAATACAAGATCGATCGGGATGGATTGACCATTTTCTGGGGTTTCCAAAAAATGGTCATCCCTATTCATGAAATTGAATGGATCCGCCCTTATGACCAGATGGGATATACCATCCCACTACCATCTCTGGAAAGGATGGGAATTCTATCAGGGTGTATTTTCTTTGGAGATCTGGGAGATGTCCTTTTCTTTGCCGCCAGCCAACAAAATGCCTTTCTGATCGGTACATCGCAGGAAGTATTATTCTTGTCCCCGGTCGATCCTGAAGCCTTTCAAAAGGGAATCCAGGAAGCGGTTTATCTGGGTTCCATTACACCTCTCGAACGGAAATCCATACAGATAGAATCCCCGGCACGTATTGTGCGGTCCAATCTTGGGTTGTATCTACCGCTCGGAATAGGCATCTTTCTAACCTTGCTGCTTTTTGTTCTCTATGGATTTGTGATCAATACAAAAGAATCCATCCAGGTTGGAATGGTGCGCTTTGAACCAGCACCCGGTATCATTATCATTCCTGTGATCGCAGCGGTCTTTAATATCATCAACACTGTTTTAGCGCCCAGAATCCTAAAAAACGAGCAGCTTAAACTATATGCATTACTCCTGGCGTATGCTGGTCCGGTTGTATCTTTCTTTCTAGTTTTTGCGATCGTACTTGGCATGGTTTCATAAATCCTCTTGCGCGCATGCCTGAATGTTCTTAAATCAAAAGGGAATACTGAAGGACAGCTCACACCCGAATGGGTCTGGGTCGCATGGAAAGAATGGGATTTTGGACAAAAGCGAGAACCTTCCCGTTGGTTGACTTTTCTCTGTTTAAGGATACGGAAGCGGTGGAGGGATGAATCTTCTCCAAATAATCCACTCGTATTGAACCGATACCAATCCACAAAATTCAGTATTAACGTACCTATCCTATTAAGCTCTTTTCCCCTACAATCTACCATGGTTCGTTTTCTCAAATTAAAATTGTTCGTATAATGAAGTTCATAATCTAAATCGCAATAGGGAAATACCATGAAAAATGATGAAAAAATGAAAAAACTAGCAGAATTGCGTAAAGAAGCGTTGCTAGGGGGTGGTGAAGAGAAAATCGCGAAACAGCACCAAAAAGGGAAGCTCACCGCCAGAGAGCGATTGAATGAACTACTGGACGCGGACAGTTTCCATGAGATCGGGCAATTCATCACTGCGCGCGTTGATTCTGCAGAATCCGATACGGAAAAGATATTCGGAGATGGTGTTGTAACAGGATATGGACAGATCAACGGTCGCACGGTTTATGTCTATGCGCAAGATTTCACAGTAAAAGGCGGAGCTCTGGGCGAGATGCAGAGCGCAAAAATCTGCCGTGTCATGGACCTGGCATATGAAAATGGCGCCCCCATTATTGGATTGATCGATTCAGGCGGTGCGCGCATTCAGGAAGGCGTTTACAGCCTTGGCGGATATGGGGAAATCTTCCGCAGAAATTCTCTGTATTCCGGAATCATTCCACAAATTAGCATTATTTTAGGTCCCTGTGCGGGAGGTGCTGCTTACTCCCCTGCCCTTACTGACCTGATCATCATGGTTGAAAAACAATCCTATATGTTCCTCACTGGTCCCAACGTCATTAAAACTGTTACAGGGGAAGAAGTTGATTTTGAAGACCTGGGGGGTGCAGCTGTGCATCTTTCAACGAGCGGCACCGCCAGTTTAACCGCCAAGTCAGAAAGCGATGCGCTGCGCCTTTGCCGCACTGTCCTTAACTACTTGCCAGCGAATAATGCCGAAAACCCTCCTTTTATCGCACCGTCGGATGATCCGCTACGCATGGACATCGAATTGAATACTATTGTGCCAGTGGATTCCAGCATGCCGTATTCCATGCATGATGTTATCAATCACATTGTAGATCGCAGTTCCTTTGTTGAGCTGCAGGCAACCTTCGCACCTAATGCCATCATTGGATTTGCCAGATTGGATGGAAGTTCTGTCGGTATCGTTGCGCAGGAACCTAGCACTGTGGCAGGCGTGATCGATATTGATGCATCGGATAAAATCTGCCGTTTCGTGCAGTTATGCGACTGCTTTAACCTTCCTATTATTACTCTCGTAGATTCTCCCGGCTTCCTACCGGGTGTGAATCAGGAACATCGTGGGATCATCCGGCATGGGGCAAAAGTCTTGTTTGCCTATTCTGAATCTTCCGTGCCAAAGGTCAGTGTCGTAACGCGGAAGGCTTATGGGGGAGCCTATATTGTCATGAGCAGCAAGTATCTTGGAACAGATTTCACCTTTGCCTGGCCAAGCGCCGAGATCGCAGTCATGGGTCCGGAAGGTGCAGCAAACATTCTCTATGCAAACCAGATTAAAAACGCTGCTGATCCTGTAAAAGAAAGAAATGCTCTAACAGAGTTGTATAAAGAAAAATTCCTCAACCCCTACGCAGCAGCACAGGCTGGTCATATTGACGATGTGATCGAACCAAGTCAGACCAGGCCAATCATTATTTCAGCGTTGAAGACACTGCATCAGAAACAGGTGCAGCATCCGATCCGCAAACATGGGAATTCCCCGGTATAGAGGCTGCAATGGGAAATACAGACTTAATCAATGCTTTATGGATCACCTTGATAGGGATTGTGCTGGTTTTTGTGGGCATTTTTTTACTATGGGGAATGATGGAATTATTGGTTCGAGCCACGCAAAAACGCGAAAAGCAGACAGTAGTCGCTGAGACCGACTCCGCAAAAAATGAGCTCGCGCTGAAACAAAAAGCAGCTGCTATCGCAGTTGTTACTGCAATGAGCTTGCATAATTCCACCACCCCTTCCACACCATATTCACAACAAGATGGTCTCAGCCCATGGCAAAGCATTCACCGTGGATACCGCAATTTGCCTTATATAAAACATTCGAAGTGAGGATCGGAATGAAAATCCATGTGAAAATTCAAAACAGCACCTATGAAGTTACCATCGGGGATATTCACGCCAGACCTATTCAAGCAAGTGTGGATGGCGAGACATTTGAGGTATGGCCTGAAGAGGCCAGCCTCCCCACCGTTTCACAAATGGTTCCGATTGAAGCAACAAATACCGTTAAACAAGCCCAAATCGAAGCCCCATTTGACCAACCCGGTAACAAGAGCAGTGAGATTTCAGCACCCATTCCAGGGGTGATCATTGATATTCTGGTCAAAGTTGGCGATACCGTGAAGTATGGGCAAGAACTTTGTATTTTGGAAGCGATGAAGATGAAAAATTCCATTCGTGCCAGCCGGGATGGAAGTGTTAATGAAATTTTGGTTTCGACCGGAGATCAGGTAAGCCATGGACAGATCCTGATCCGTTTCAAGGATTAATGGCGTTGAGGAAAACATGGACTTACAAAAGATCCTGAATTTATTTTCGTTCGACATCGGCAATTTCAGCTGGAAAAACATTGTCATGCTTCTGGTAGGGCTGATTTTGATCTACCTTGCTATCAAAAAAGAATATGAGCCCGTTCTTCTTTTACCAATTGGATTTGGATGCATCCTGGCGAATCTTGGCATGGCTGCCACTCCTGATGGAACAGGCTTTCTCTCCGTGCTGTACAGAGCCGGGATAGAAACAGAACTTTTTCCACTTCTTATTTTTGTCGGTGTGGGTGGGATGATCGATTTCAGCCCGCTACTGGCGCAGCCCAAAATGGCATTATTGGGTGCAGCCGGACAATTTGGCATTTTTGGCACGCTCATTTTGGCTGTGCTGCTTGGGTTTGACCTAAAGCAAGCAGGAGCAATTGGATCTATTGGGGCAATTGATGGACCAACCGCAATATTTGTATCGGGAAAACTTGCCCCTGAATTATTAGCCCCTATTGCAGTAGCAGCCTATTCATACATGAGTCTGGTTCCCATCATTCAGCGTCCGATTATGAAACTTCTCACAACCCGCAAAGAACGCTTGATCCGCATGGAATATGCTCCACGTTCTGTTTCAAAACTTGCTTTAATCAGTTTTCCAATTGTGGTTACCATCATTGTCAGCCTGATCGCACCCGAAGCAGCGCCTTTGATTGCAGCTTTAATGCTCGGGAACCTGTTGAAAGAATCAGGAGTCGTCGATCGTCTTAACAGATCAGCACAAAATGAAATCATCAATATCTCTACCCTATTCTTGGGTTTGACGATTGGCGGAACCATGCAGGCTGATAATTTTTTGCAGGTGGCAACCTTGAAAGTGCTGGGGTTAGGTTTGTTCGCATTCATCCTGGATACTACCATGGGATTGCTCTTTGGTAAATTAATGTCTTTCTTTTCCGGTGGAAAGGTCAATCCACTCATCGGTGCATGCGGGATCAGCGCTTTTCCAATGGCAGGCAGACTCTCCGCCAAGATGGCGCAGGACGAGGATTTTGACAACTTCATTCTCATGCATGCCATGGGAGCCAATACTGCCGGGCAATTAGCCAGCGTGATCGCCGGCGGACTATTGTTGACCTTAGTTAATCTATTTAGTTAGATAGAACACTAGAAATCCAAAAAAGAGGTTGAATCAACCTCTTTTCTGTTTATTTTTTCTTGGGTTTTTCTGGGAGGTCTAAAAAATATCCCACACCCCTTTTTGTCTTGATATAGTCGGGGTTGCGAGGATCTTTTTCAATGGCTTTTCTCAACCAACTGATATGTACATCCAATGAACGCATATCCCCAATATATTCGGTCTCCCAGAGAGTCTTGAATAGATCTTCACGCGTAATGAGTTTACCGGGTTTTTGCATAAGAGTTTTCATCAAAACAAATAAACGGGGTGTTAACCGTTCATTTTTCCCATTGCAATAAACCCACCTCTGTGAGAGATCTAATTTGATCGGTTCCACTTCAAGGATATTCTTATCATTTCGTTGAACGAATGGTTTGAGCCGATTCAATAACTTTTGCAATGTAAAGGGAAAAACAAGTATTTCGTTGGCATCTTTAAACCTGATGGTATCGAAACCCTCATCCACAATCAGGATAATTGGCGTATTGGGGATTTCTTTGCGCATCGCTGAACAGATTCTTTTTCCTGCTGTACGCAAAGAAGAAGCATCAACAATTACTACCTGGGGTTGTTCATGTTTAACAAAATCGACCGCTTCATTTCCGTTCGGAACAGAGCGCACATCATAATCTTTCTTGATCAGTCCACCTGAAAAAGAAAGTCTATCTGAACGTTTTCCTTCGACGATAAGAATAAGTGGTTTTGATAATTTCATAGAGTGTATTGTCGCCTAGTATATATATTCATTAATCATCCATAGAATTGAAATCCCAATTCATTTGTTATGGCGGCGATGAAGAAATTCATTTAAAAAATTATACAACATTCGTTAAAAGAAATACACAATTTCATTAAATTCGGTTTTGTTTACGCTTACATGCTAAAATAGCAATAAGAATTTTTTTTGGAGCAAGTATGGCTGATTTGATTGAAGCGACGGTTGATAGCATTCGCATGAGCCTGACAAGCCAGCAGCGAATCGTTATTCTGAAAGATTTGAACAAAGAACGTTATTTACCCATCTGGATCGGTCCATACGAGTCAGAATCCATCAGCATTGCACTGCAGGAAATCGAGATTTCCCGCCCACAAACTCATGATCTAATAAAAAATGCCATCTATGAATTGGGCGGATCGATCAATCGCATCATCATCAACGAATTGAAAGATGATATTTTTTACGGAGTAGTTGAAATCATTCAAAAAGGAAAAAAGGTTCTCCTGGATACACGTCCTTCCGATGCACTCGCCCTGGCAGTCAGAACCCATGTCCCCATTTTCATCTCAGAACAGATCATGGAATCAGCAGGAATTGTGCCTGTTGAAGAAGAGTATGTATCCTCGTTTGTTGAAAATGCGGAACTGCCATTTGTTGAATCTCCAATCTCTACGGAAAAGAATCAAGAAAATATAGATCGCCTGTCGATTTTTGAAGAATATCTGCAAAATCTTGAAAAAGACCACGGAGAAGATGAAAAGGACGAAGATGAGGATGAGGATAGTGATGATGAGTATCCAGGGAACATAAGTGCAATCTAATATGAATGATTTTAACGAGAACCAGACAAACGAAGAACAGACTATCCAGTCTCAACCGCACAATAAACATGCGGAAGAAGCGGTGCTGGGTTCTGTGCTGATCAATCCGGAATCATTTTTTGATGTGGCACAAATCCTTGAAGCAGATAACTTTTATGTTATCCGCAACCGCTGGATCTGGGAAGTCTTTATCTACCTGCATGAAAATCAAATTCCAATTGACATCCTGACAGTCACAGAGGAATTAGAAAAGCGCAATCAACTGAGTGAAATTGGTGGTCAGATATATTTAACATCTCTGATCAACCAAACCCCCAGCTCGTTAAACTCGGAAGCGTATGCTCATATCGTTGAAGAAACTTCCATCCGACGGCGGCTGTTGGGTGCTGCCAATGAAATGGCAAAGTTAGCGTATGACCAGGAGAAAGGTATCAACACTGTTCTCGATGAAGCAGAACGGGAAGTTTTCAACCTCAGTGAGCGGCGCATCCGGCGTGACCTGCAGCCAATCCAAACCGTGCTCAGCCAATATTATGACCGCGTTACCGAATTATCAGAGCGGAATGAAGAACTGCTGGGAGTACCTACCGGATTGGTCGATCTGGATAAATTACTGGGCGGCATGCAGAAATCCGATCTGCTCATCATTGCCGGGCGCCCAGCTACCGGGAAAACGGGCTTCCTTTTGACGGCAGCAAAGAATGCAGCCCAAAAGCATCATAAACATGTAGCTTTCTTCTCGCTTGAAATGTCGAATGAACAGTTGGTGCAGCGCCTGATCTCTCAAGAAACGCGCATCAACGCACAGCGGTTGAGGATTGGTGATCTGAAAGAAGAGGAATGGCCTCTTTTTACCCATGCCATTGAAGTCCTTGGAGATACCAAGATCTTTCTGGATGATACGCCGGCGCTTACGCCCATTCAAATGCGCACCAAGTGCCGCAGATTACATCTCGAATATCATCTCGATCTGATCATCGTGGATTATCTCCAATTAATGTCAAGCGATACAAGGAATGACAACCGCGTGCAGGAAGTTTCTTATATTTCTCGAAATCTAAAAACACTTGCCCGTGAGTTGAATGTCCCGGTTCTGGCAGCCGCTCAGCTTTCACGCGCTGTGGAACAACGCACAGACAAAAAGCCCATCCTATCCGATCTGCGCGAATCGGGGAGTTTGGAGCAGGATGCAGATATCGTCATGTTCATTCATCGCCCTGATATTACCGATAAAGATATCAGCAAACAAAATTCGGCTGAAATCATTGTTGCAAAACACAGAAACGGTCCCACCCACTCCGGAATTCAGATCGTATTTCTGAATGAAATCGCTCGTTTCGAAAATGCAGCGCAAGTCGAAAAAGAGCCAAGAAGAAAACCGGTTCCCAAGGAATGAGCAACCACATGCTGGATCTTCAGAACGTACATCTCTCCGCTTGTTTTCTCATAGAAACCATCGGGAAAATTCAGGATTGCTTGCAGTTGAAGATCCTTCTGTTCGCCATTTGGTTGGCACAGGAAAGCGGAGATGAAGCCAATCCACTCAGCCTGCAGGATTTCTATTCCTATCCGGAATTCATGAACCAGATTGGCGGCAACCCGGAAATGATGCGTAAGAACTTGCTGGATGGTCTAAAAGCGAATCTGGAAGCAAATTTTTTAATCGGTAATTCGTTTGAAGCCATTCAAAAAGGGAAACCTTTCTATTTGAACACTGCCCGCGGGAAACAAGCCTCCCAACTGCAGACCCCGGTCATGGATAATTCTTTCAAAAGTCCTGGTCGATCCGATATTTTTATATCGTATGAAGAGAATATTGGACCGCTTACTCCCCTCATCGCTGATGCACTGAATGATGCTGAAAAAGAGTATTCAAAGGAATGGCTAAAAGAAGCCATCCAAATTGCAGCTGCTAATAACGTACGCAAATGGCGCTATATCCAGGCAATTTTAACCAGTTGGAAAGAAGAAGGTCGCAATGGAAGAGATCAAAGACACGCTGAAGAGGATTACAAACAATATACCAAAGGGAAATATGGCAAATTCATCAAAAGTTGAAAATAAATCCACTTTCCCCGGTGATCCGAATTGCCCGATCTGCCACGGCATTGGCTTCGTGCGCCGCGATCTGCCGATCAGCGATCCCGATTTTGGGAAAATGGAAATCTGCACCTGCCGCAAAGAACAGATGGATAAATTGAAAGCAGAACATTTATATGACATCAGCAATGTGGAATCCTTCCATTCAATGACTTTCGAATCTTTCAATATTTATGGAAGAACGAACGAGAAAGACGCAAATAAAAGTCTGGAAGTTGCCTTTCAAAGTGCCAAGAATTTTGCCGCCCAACCCAATGGATGGCTTTTCTTAACCGGAAAATTCGGCTGTGGAAAAACCCATCTGGCGGCTGCTATCGCCAACGAAGTTATTAAAAATGGCACACGCACACTCTTTCTCACTGTTCCCGATCTGCTGGATTGGTTGCGCTATGCTTTTAGCGGAGAGGATACTTCATTCGAAGAACGCTTTTCTGAGATCAGGGATGTTCCATTCCTGGTTTTAGATGATCTGGGTACGCAAAATTCAACGCCATGGGCTGAAGAAAAACTCTTTCAGATCATCAACCATCGTTATGTAAATCGTCTACCTACCGTTGTCACAACGAATCTGGATATTGCAGAAATTGATGAACGCATTAGCTCACGTATCAATGACCGCGATCTGGTTATGAAAATAGGCATCATTGCTTCTGATTACCGCGATCCATTTTCTGAACATAAAGATTCCCCTATCTCAACACTGGCTTACCTGAGTGATCATCGTACATTCAATAATTTCTCTGCTCGGAAAAAAGAAAAACTGCCAGCCAATGAACAAAAAAGTTTAGATCAGGCTTTTCTAGCTGCTCAACGCTTCGCTGAAAATCCCAAGGGATGGTTGGTTTTTTTAGGTGCTTATGGAACCGGAAAAACACACCTGGCAGCAGCCATCGCGAATTATCAACAGGCTACCGGTGATGATCCTATTTTTACTGTTGTGCCTGATCTGCTCGACCATCTACGCGCAACGTTTAATCCAAGCTCACCGGTTTCGTACGATTCTGTTTTTGCTCAAGTGCGTAATGCAAAACTGCTAATTCTCGATGATCTGGGAACACAAAACACAACCCCTTGGGCAAGGGAAAAATTATTTCAAATATTAAATTTCCGTTACGAAACAAAAGCCCCAACCGTTATTACCTCTTCAATTAAATTGGAAGATATGGATCCTCGCATCAGAAGCCGCATGCTGGATGCGAGAGTCTGTGAAATTTATTCACTCGAGGTTCGTCCTTTCGAAAATCTTCAATAACATTTTATTACTAAGGAAGAAGTTTAAATATCATGGATGCAATAAACAATGAACTCTATACGCGCCTGCTACTCATCAGGCATGGACAGACGCTGCATAATACCCAGGGTCTCATCTCAGGACGAAGTGACATTTCTATCAATGAGGTGGGGCATCAACAAGCAAAGCTCATGGCTGAGCGGGTAAAAACACAATATGCAATTGATGTTCTGTACGCCAGCCCACTGCAGCGCACCATGCAAACAGCCGAATATCTGTCGCAGGCATTTCATTTACCCATTATTTCCAATCCAGATTTAATCGAGTATGGATTTGGCGATTTATCTGATATGAATGAAACCATTTTGAAAACAAATAATCCCGCTCTTTCCAAACAGGTTAGTGCGTGGAAAGAAGCCAAACCTTCCGACCATCCCATCCGCCCCAACATTTCTGGCAGTGAACCGATAGAGGAGTTCAAAAACAGAATTCAGGCATTCACCGACATGATACTAGAAAAGCATCCCGGAAAAATCGTAGCTGGCGTATCACATGGAGGGTTTATCAAAAGCTTTGTCTATTACCATGCAGGTGGCGATTTTTCACGCTATGTTCCATTTTGGGTAGACAACGTTTCACTTACGATCGTCGACTTCTACAAAGGAAATCCGGTAATACGGTTATTCAATGATAACAGTCACATCCATGAAGAATTAGAGTTAGGAAGCCCACGGTTGCTTTAGGTTGAACAAGTGAGCTATTATTTCAATTCAGCCCAGTTATTGCCATAGCGTGCATCCGTGCTGAGAGGAATATTCAGTTTATAGGCACCTTCCATAATCTCTTTGACCAGCTTGATGGTAGCTTGTTTTTCGTTTTCCGGACATTCCAACACGAGTTCATCGTGCACTTGAATCAGCATTTTGGCATGCAGATCTGCTTTTTGAATAGCTGGCTCCAGTTTGATCATGGCAATCTTCAGAATATCCGCAGCGGTCCCCTGAATAGGTGCATTGATGGCTTCCCGCTCTTCGCGCGCTTTGACCTGTGCATTGATAGGATTCTTTAAATTCGGAAAATATCGGCGCCTGCCCAGCATCGTCTCCACGTACCCTTCGCTAGCAGCCTGCTTGCGGATGCCGTCCAGATACGACTTAACATTGGGAAAACGCTCAAAATAGGTTTTCACAAAGTTTTCCGCTTCAGCCAGAGTAAGATCCGTCGTGCGGCTTAGCCCGAATGCGCTCATGCCATAGATCAACCCAAAGTTGATAGCTTTGGCGTGCCGGCGCTGGTCTTTGGTTACTTCTTCAATGGGCACATTATAGATGGCAGCCGCAGTCGCAGCATGAATATCCATCCCTTTTCGGAAAGCATCCAGCATGGCTTGATCCTGCGACATATGTGCAACTACCCGCAGTTCGATCTGTGAATAATCCACAGATACCAGAACCTGTCCTTTATCAGCAATAAATCCTTTGCGCACCTGATGCCCCAGCTCTGTGCGGGTGGGAATATTTTGCAAATTCGGATCAGAGGATGCCAACCTGCCCGTTACCGAACCGGTCTGGCTGAAAGAAGTATGAATTTTATTGGTACGCGGGTTCACCTGTTTGGGCAGCGCATCCAGATAGGTGGAAACCAGCTTGGAAAGTTCACGGTATTCCAGGATCAAGTCAACCATCACATGCTGCCCGCGCATTTCCTCTAAAACCGAGGCGGAGGTGGAAAAGTGCCCTGATTTGGTTTTATTACCCGGATCCGGATTTTTTAACCCCAAATCGATAAACAACGCTTTGGAAAGCTGTTGAGTGGAATTGATGTTGATGGGATATCCCAGAATCTGAAAGATTTCTTTTTCAATCTCTCGCAGACGAGTGCTTAATTCTTGGGAATATTCTTTAAAAAATTGTTTGTCGATTGCAATGCCATTTCGTTCCATATTTGTCAATATCGGCACCAATGGCATTTCAATCTTTTCAAGTACATCCAGTAAATGATTTTTTTTAAGCCGTTCTTTAAAGATCTGCATCAACTTCAAAGGCACTTCTGCATCGGCTGCAGCATACGGAGCGACCTTCTCAGCCGGAATATCTGCCATGGAAAGCTGACTTTTCCCACTTCCGATCAGCTCCTCGATGTGAGTCATGCTGATACCCAGTTCAATTTCACTTAATGCTTTCAATCCCAAACGGTGAGAAGACGGTTCCAGCAGCCAGCCGGCGATCATGGTATCAAAGGAAAGTGGTTTTACCGTAAAACCATGATTCATGAGAACAATACAATCATACTTTAAATGATGCCCGACTTTTTTGAGAGAATCTTTCATAAAGAAAGGATTTAAAGCAGTGCGTATCTGATCGAGATCCAACTGCCTTTCGCCTGTTTTATGGCCAACAGGGATGTAATATCCTGTTCCTGGTTTGGTTGCCAGAGAAATTCCCACCAGATCTGCCTGCATGGGGTCTGTAGAAGTGGTCTCTGTATCAAAAGACAGATATTCGGCTTGCTCCAACACATGCACCAAGTCAGCCAGAGAGTCCTTTGAGTTCACCAGTTTTGTATCCAGAGCATACTGTGAATTGATGGTGATATTGACCGGCTGCGATGGTATGCTGAAAAGATCGGGTTGGGAACTGTCATTTCCGATCGGTTCAGTGACATGAAAAATTTTCTTCACCCGATCAATAGTGGAGCGAAATTCCAGATCCTTTAATAGGGCAATGACCTTTTCCAGATCCACTTCCTGCGTGCGTGCCTGGTCAAAATTGATGTTAATAGGAAGGTCTGTTTTGATTTTTGCCAGCTCGTAGCTAAGATATGCGGTTTCTTTACCCTCTTCAAGCAAGGTCTTGGCCTTGCCGGTGATCATATCCAAATTAGCATAGATATCATCGAGATGTAAAAATTGTTCCAAAAGACGGCTGGCTGTTTTTTGCCCCACACCCTTCACGCCGGGGATATTATCAGATGTATCCCCCAGCAGCGCTTTATAATCCACAACCTGATCGGGGAAAACACCCAGAGCTTTCTTTACATCTTCCCGGAAATAATCCTGCGCATCCGACATCTTAGAACCAGTTAGATTGACGATGATGCGGTCATTGACGAGCTGGAGCAGGTCGCGGTCGCCAGTGATGATCTTTACCCCAAACCCCTCTTTGACAGCAAGGTTTGCAACCGACCCCAGCACATCATCTGCTTCAAAACCTTGCATTTCAAGCCGGGGAATGTTGAAGGTATCCACCAGCAGGCGGATACGCTCGATCTGGGGAATCAATTCATCCGGCATTTTTTCGCGGGTAGCTTTATATTCCTTATATAGGTCATGGCGGAAGGTTTTTCCGGTATCGAATGCCACCGCCAGATATTCCGGGTTATCCTGTTCGATGATCCTTAAGAGAATATTGGTGAACCCATAGGCCCCGGCAGTAGGTTCCCCTGTGCGAGTTTGAAATCGTGATCCGGTTGCCATCAAGGCAAAAAAAGCCCGATAAGCCAATGCATGTCCATCCAGCAGGTAGATCGTTTTCGGCATACCATCCTCTTTTCTGAGAGTTAATGAAGTTTATCATGTCAGAAAATCCTTTTCAATAATTGCTGAGCAAACCGAATTTTTTGAATTATGGGATAATATGGACATTGTCTGCATGGAGGAGCTGCCGTTGAAATATCAAAAGATGTGTGTGTTAGGAATGGGGTACATCGGGTTGCCCACCGCCTGCACATTTGCCACACATGGCATGCAGGTCATCGGCGTTGATATCAATCAAGAGATCGTGCATGGGCTGCAGAACGGTCATTTGCATATTTACGAACCCGGGCTGCGTTCCCTGGTGCAATCTGCGATGGAATCAGGAAAGCTTTCGATCAGTGATAAACCTGAACCAGCCGATGCCTTCATCATCGCCGTTCCCACACCCATAACTGCTGAGAAAAATGCCGATCTAGAAGCGGTGAAATCCGCTGCCCATTCGATCATCCCACATTTACGTGCAGGTAATCTGGTCGTCCTCGAATCCACTTCACCTCCCCGTACAACTTCTGATATCGTCGCCCCCATCCTTGAAAAAAGTGGATTGAAAGCAGGGACTGATTTCATGCTGGCTTATTCACCGGAACGAGTGCTTCCCGGAAAAATCTTGGAAGAGATCATCCAAAACACCCGGGTTATTGGTGGAGTTGACAAACCTTCTGCTGCCGCCGGGAAAGAATTGTATAGTGTATTCGTCAAAGGCGATATTCTCCTCACCAATGCCACTACCGCTGAAATGGTTAAATTAATGGAAAATACTTACCGCGATATTAACATCGCTATCGCCAATGAATTTACTCATCTGGCAGACCGTTTCGGAGTGGATGCGTGGGAAGCGATCCAGATCGCCAACCGTCACCCAAGGGTGAATATCCTGAATCCCGGACCGGGTGTGGGCGGGCACTGCATCAGTGTGGATCCCTGGTTCCTGGTCGAAGCCGCTCCGGATATTTCCCCTCTGGTACATACCGCTCGTGAAGTGAATGATAGTCAACCCCATTTTGTGGTTGAGACTATGAAAAAGAAGCTGGGATTTCTGAAGAATCGCAAGATCACTGCATTGGGGTTATCGTATAAAGCAAATATTGATGATTTGCGCGAATCACCGGCAATTGAAATCGTCCATCTTCTTCTGGAAGAACAAGCGGTTGTTACTGTTTATGAACCGTATAAACCGGATGGATTTCATGGAAATGTGAAATCCGCAAATTCCCTTCAGGAAGCCCTGCAGGATTGTGAAATTCTGCTGCTACTGGTAGCACATCAGGAATTCACGGTATTGAACCCACGGGAAGTCACCAAGCTGACAAAAGCCCGCATCGCAGTGGATATGTGCGGCGGCTGGCAGCGGAAAAACTGGGAAGAAGCCGGTTTTGATTTTTATAAACTGGGGCAACCTTAAATCGCTATAATCAAAGTATGCAAAACAAAAAAATTAAAGTCCTTTCAATTTTTGGAACACGACCTGAGGCTGTGAAAATGGCTCCTGTTATTCAGGAGCTGGAAAATAAACCGGGCATCGAATCTATTGTGTGTGTAACCGCACAGCATCGTGAAATGCTCGATCAGGTTCTGGACTTGTTCCATATCACACCACAAATCGACCTGGATCTCATGCGCCCCAACCAAACCCTGGCTGGACTTACTGCCAATATTTTTATAAATCTCGATCCGGTACTGGAAAAGATCAGCCCGGATTGGATCCTGGTGCAGGGAGATACCACCACCGTCATGACGGCTGCCTTAAACGCATTTTACAGGCGTATTCACATCGGGCATGTGGAAGCCGGGTTGCGCACGCATGATAAGTGGGCTCCTTTCCCCGAAGAGATCAACCGGAGAATTGCCGGGGTGGTTGCTGATCTGCATTTTGCACCGACCACGTTCAGCAAAAAGAACCTGCTCAATGAAGGAGTACCGGAGCGCTTCATCAAGGTTACCGGCAACACCGTCATTGATGCACTGCGCCAGATCGTCAACGAACCCATACCCGCTGAAATCCATGAATTCCTCGAAAAGAAACAAATTCTCAGTAAAAAGAAGCAGCTCATCGTCATCACTGCTCACCGCAGAGAAAATTTCGGAGAACCTATTCGAGAGATCTGCCGGGCTATTAAAACCATCGCGGAAGAATACACAGATTCACTCGAACTGGTCTATCCAGTGCATCTCAATCCGAATATTCAACAACCAGTGCATGAGCTATTGGATGATATTCCAAACGTCACGCTTTTCCAACCAATCGAATATCTGCCCTTGCTTCATCTCATGAAAAATGCCAAACTGGTGCTGACAGATTCCGGAGGAATTCAGGAAGAAGCCACCGGGTTGGGTCTGCCCACCCTGGTTTTACGAGAAGTGACCGAACGTCCGGAAGGCGTTGAAGCCGGTGTGTTGAAACTGGTCGGGACGGATTGCAATACCATTGTTAATGAAACCAGATGGCTGCTGACCGACCCAAAGCATTATGATGCCATGGCGCATGCCGCCAATCCCTTTGGAGATGGGCATGCAGCCGAACGCATTGTGAATGAAATCATCAATTTTTCTCTGGATTGATCCATGACAATCGGCAGTATTTGTTTATTTCCCCGTTTAGAGCACACTGGCGGTCCTTCCTCATTTCAAATGAAATTAACCACCTGCCTTCAGGAAAAGGATATTGAAGTCCACTTTGACCCTTCGCGCAAGGATGTGGCAGCTATCCTGGTAGTGGGCGGAAGCAGCCATCTCACGCAGCTTGCAAATGCAAAAAAGAGAGGCATCCGTATTGTGCAACGATTGGATGGAATGAACTGGCTGCATAAAAAGACAAAAACGGGAATAAAACATTTTCTGCGTGCAGAATGGAATAATTATGTTCTTTCCACCATCCGCCGCAGCTATGCAGATGCAATCGTCTACCAGAGCGATTTTACACGCAATTGGTGGAACCAGGTATATGGCACAGCTCCGGTCGAAGATAGGGTGATCCATAACGGCGTGGATCTGGCGGTGTTTACTCCCACAGGAAAAGGCAGCTTACCTGTTGATGCTATTCGCATCATGGTTGTGGAAGGCAGTTTTTACGGAGGGCACGAGCGTGATTTGCTAAACGCCGTGGGGTTCGCGAAAGGTATGGCAAATCTCACCGAAAGGCGTGTCGAACTGGTCATTGCCAGCAGAGCACCGCAAAGCATGCTCTCAGCACTCCCCTCATACCCGAATCTTGATATCCGCTGGCTGGGAATCGTACCCCTGGCTGACATCCCTGAGCTGGATCGCAGCGCGCACATTTTCTTCCCCGCCGAAATCAATGCCGCTTGTCCCAACACGGTTATTGAAGCCATAGCTTGCGGATTACCAGTGGTGAGTTTTGCTACCGGCTCGTTACCCGAACTGGTGGAGAAAAATGCTGGCAGGGTCGTTTCTTATGGAGCCGATTATTGGAATCTGGAAGCGCCTGATTTCAATATGATTTGTCAGGCAGGATTGGAAGTTCTGAATGATCAAATAAAATTTCGCTCTGCTGCCAGAATACATGCGGAAACAAACTTTGACATGCACAGCATGGCACAGAAATATCTGGATGTACTAATTCCATAATTCATTTACAATTGAAGGGCAGCATACGTGATTTTCCCAGGTCGATCTCCCAGGGATAGATAATATACGCATCCGTGATAGCAGCGAAGAAGTCCGGCTTCTCCGTTCCGAAAAGATTGCGGTGGGGGTTGAAATGCAGCACACAGGTATAGGGAATGCCATAAGCTCCTTTTACACGGTTCTTGACAACGCTGATGGTCCTGCCGGAACCCCACACATCATCCATGATGAGAATATGTTTTTCACAGAGCAGAGATGCATCGGGAAATTGAATGAATTGAGGCAGAGCGAGAAATTTATGCTGGTTATCCTGCCTTTCTCCATTGCGTGATTCGGCAGGGAAATTGATAGAAGCAGTCAGGATTTCTTCAATACCCAATGCTTCCGCAACCAAGCCCCCTGGAATGATCCCTCCGCGCGTGATGAGAAGCATCGCATCAAAAATGACATCAAATTGAGGAACAAGATGATCGATCAATAAGTCAATATCATTCCATGTCAGTACTTCTTGCCGCATACGTTGTATTCCAGAAGAAAGATAATTCATTATATCAATAATCCACACAGCAGAAAATCAAAGCATGCGGTATAGTTATTGGTGAACTATATCACAATCACAGGACTCGCATACCTTGTTTGATCTCAGTGAAAAGAATCTATCACGCATCAAAGAATATAAAATTCAAAATTACAAACCAATATAATTCAATTAATCTCTCGGAATGTACTATTCGGACACAGCAGAATGCAGGAGGGAAATGGATGAGCATGGTGCGGCAATTTAAAGATGTCAAGGCCTGTTGTGCTCCTGGAGAAACTGTTGAAATAAAAATACCGATATGGGCTGATTCTCTGAAAAAATCTCTGAATGG
>CAYLUJ010000022.1:0-24655 GCA_964386805.1 uncultured Pelolinea sp.
ACCTGCGACCAAGCGGTTATGAGCCGCGCGCTCTGCCGCTGAGCTACGGGCCCGGCATCAGACAGCGCGAAAATTATATCATCGAATCCCCAGTGCAATCAAAAAGTGGAAGGAGCGAACTCCTTCCACTTCATTTTTCTATTCCAAGATCAAGCGGGTACGCTGAAAGCGTTTCTTCGCTAGCAGCAGCATGACAACATCCGCCACGATCAACACACCAAAGAATCCGCCGATAATAAGCGGCAGTTTCGTTTCCAAAACTGGAGCAATATCAGTAAAGAAGCTCTGCACCTTATCAGGGAAGGTTTGAATCAGAATGAACGGGATGAACCAAACTGCCATGGTGGCTAAGCTCAATTTTTGATATGCCTGGCGTACCGTGGCTGCTCTGAGCGACACGAACACACCAATACTGCTGATAAAAATGGCGATCAACAGCACAGCCGCTAAACCGCCAAAGAACATGCCAGGGTTGTAAAACTGCAGTCCACCGCTTGGGAACGCTACATTAATGGTGATCGCTCCGACCAGAGAACAGGCAATGGCAATCCCCCAGGCATACAGCACTGAAGCGGCGATCTTGCCCAGCAGGATGCTCGTGTCAGACAGGCGTGTGGCAAGCAGTGTTTCAAGTGTATGACGCTCACGCTCGCCGGCAAAAGCATCCGCCACCAAACCGATGGTCATAAAGAGGGGCACCCATGCCCAGGCAAACAATGCCGTTGGGTTTTTCAGCCAGTCAGCGCCAAAGGTATAGGGTAAATAGATCCCGAGCAGAGCAAGCAGGATCAGCATACTGACCCAACTCTGCCGTCCACCCCCACGATGGAAGACCACTTCTTTCCATTCTTTTTCGATCAAAGTAAAAATATCCTGAATCATGCCTGCTCCTCCAATAATGCCAGAAATGCTTCTTCCAGCGATGCTTTTCCTTTGCGTACTTCATCGATCATCACGCCCTTGGCTGCCAGAAACTGCACCAGATTCCCCGAATCAGTTTCTTGTTTGAAACGCACCACCAGGTGGCGATCCTGCAGTTCCACTGCTTCCATTTCCGGCATGGCACGCAGTTCTGCAAGAACCGATTCACTGAATCCACGCCCGACCACGATCAAGGTATGCGTGCTTTTTTGCAAGCGCAGGTCATCTGGTGACCCAACCGTGAGCAGCTTGCCTTTGTTGATGACCGCCACTTGATCGCAGATTTTTTCTGCTTCCGCCAGATTATGGGTGGTCAAAAAGACTGTCACG
The DNA here is from genome assembly GCA_964386805.1 of uncultured Pelolinea sp. Lineage (GTDB taxonomy): Bacteria > Chloroflexota > Anaerolineae > Anaerolineales > Anaerolineaceae > UBA4781. Next base: position 1,252 of record CAYLUJ010000022.1, read on the forward strand.
CCGTGCTGGCGCGCCAGATCCACCAGGTCCTCGCGCAAACTGGAAGCCGCCACCGGGTCAAGACCATCGGTAGGCTCATCCAAAAAGACCAGTTTGGGATTGTGCATGAGCGTACGCACCACTGCCAGCTTCTGTTTCATGCCACGGCTCCAAGTGTTGACCATCTCCTTGCGGCGTTCGTATAATCCCATTTTTTCAAGCAACGAGCGGATGCGTTCCGCACGTTCCTCTGCCGGGATATGCCAGATGCGCCCGAAGAGATCCAGGTTGTCCTCCGCTGAAAGACGTTCGTATAGTCCGGTCTGCTCCAGCAGCGCGCCGCAGTTCAAGCGGATCTGATCCGCTTGGGTGCACGTATCAAATCCTAAAACTTCAGCGCTGCCGCTGCTCGCTTCAAGCAGCCCTAGTAACAACCGGATGGTGGTGGTCTTACCGGCTCCATTTGGACCAAGGAAACCGAAGAGCGTGCCGGTCTGCACTTCAAAGGTGATGCCATCCACGGCATGTACTTCACCAAACTGGCAGTGCAGGTCATGAGTACTGATGCTAGTATTTTCCGATGTCATTTATTCTCCGTTCATTTTTTGCATGATTTTTTTAAAGTGACTGCGGTATTCCTCGAATGCCTGCCTGCCCAGGGGAGTCATACTGCACAGCGTTTGCGGCTTTTTTTCGTTGAATTTTTTCTCGATCTTTATATACCCTGCTTCTTCCAATTTTGCCAGATGGGAAGAAAGATTTCCTTTTGTTAATCCGCTCTCATGGAGCAGAAAGAGAAAATCCGCTTCCTTGACCGTGTAGAGGATGGTGCTGATCACCAGACGGGCAGGTTCGTGAATGATGCGGTCTACCTCGGTCAATTCATGCAGGGTTTCATTACTCATACGTTTTCCTCCTGGCTGGGTTTCGTATGGAAGAGATAAACAATGAAAGCGCCGATGCCTGAGATCAGCCAGACTGCTCCAATAGAAGCCATGAGCAAAATGGAACATAAGTCAGAATCCATGGGCAGAGTGGAGGTCCACAATCCCAGCGCGAATTCTGCAGCAGCTACCACCAGCAGGCGATTGATGCCGTGCCGGAAAGCCAAAAAGAAGGTGACCAGCGCCAGCACACCGCCAACAATAAATTGCACGCTGATCTTCAAAATCTCAGGTCCAATATAAGTAACCAGCAGTGCCATACCAAAACCCAGAATACCGCTGATGATGGCTCGTTTTGTGCGGACCCTGCGGTTCCTGGGCTGGTAGGCTACATAACCGGTGCGGCGGTAGGTGATGGTCTTCTTGACCCATCGCACCAGACGACCATAGCCAAACCAGCATGCTACAAAGAACAGCGGTTCCATGATTGCCATAATGGCGCCAGCGGTAGGGTTGAGCGGTAATGTTGTGAGCAGATAGTTATAGCCAGATAACATTCCAAAGAACAGTCCCATCCCGATCTCGACCATGCCATCCACCCACCAGTAGCTGTAGGTTTTGCGCATGATCTGCCCAATTTCGTCTCTCATTTTTCCTCTCAAGGTTTGTATAACAAACTAGTTTGTATTATATTCAATTATCTTCTGCTGTCAAGGGATGATTTGCGGATTCCATTTATAATTTCCCTTACGAAAAGGAACATATGAACAAAGAGAAAACTTTGAAAAAGTGGCTTTCCTGGTCATTCTGGTATGGGGTGGGAATGGCGCTGCTGGAGGCAGTGGTGGTGGTTTACCTGCGAAGACTATATTACCCTGAGGGTTTCAGCTTTCCCCTGAAAACCATGGAATGGAGCATTTATCAGATCGAGATTCTGCGCGAGGTTGGCACGCTGCTCATGCTGGTTTGTGTGAGCGCTCTGGCAGCGCAGAATTTCACCACTTGGCTGGCTTTTTTTCTTTTCAATTTTGCAGTATGGGATATCTTCTACTATATCTGGTTGAAGGTACTGTTGAACTGGCCGTCCAATTTCATGGAATGGGATATCCTCTTCCTGATCCCGATCACCTGGGATGGGCCGGTTCTCTCCCCACTTTTATGCACGCTTGCCATGATCGCACTGGCGCTGGTCATTCTTATCAATCATCATAATGGAAAGCAGGTCAGGTTGAATATGCGTGAATGGGTGCTGCTGTTGGGCGGCGCGCTGCTGGTTTTCATCAGCTTCATCTGGAACTACACCGGCTTTATGCTGCAGGGAGGTTATTTCAAGGATTTTGCCAATTTAGGAAATAATGCCGCTTTTTGGCAGGCTTCGGCTGCTTTTGTTCCCACGGGGTTTCAATGGAGTATCTTCCTGGTGGGGTATGGGTTGATCTGGCTTGCCATTGTTCTGCTGGCAACCCGCCTGCGAAAACAAAAGAGAATTTCATAAATACAAGAAAAGGGCAGAATTTTTTTCTGCCCTTTTTTTACTTGAATTATTTTGATCTATTTCATATTTGTATAAATATATTCCATTGCTTGATGGAGAGCTGCATCCACACCAGAAGTAAGGCTTTCTATAGTGGTAGGAACAGTACTGTTCCATCAGCTTTGAGAAAACGCCCGGTGGGAATGGTGAGGGTGATATCGCCCGGCATCACGAATTCACCGCGCGCCACTTCCGCTTCCATACCGGCAGTGGGGTTTTCACCGATCACAACCACCCCCGGCACCTGGCTGAAGCCATAGGCTTCCAGCTCACAGGCACTGGCACAGTACTGGTCAACCAGCAAAATAACCTGATCAAAGCTGTACTGTTCCTCATTTGGATACACTTCATCCATCAAGCCTTCCGGTTCGAATTGACCGGTTTGTTCGCTGTAGTATTCAAGCTGCCCAATGGGGATATTCTGGTCATATAAGAATCCAGCCAGCCCCAGGTTGGTTCCGCCACCATTCACGCGCATATCAATGATCAAATTAGTAGCCCCATAATCGGTGAAGGTCTTCAGCGCATGGTTGAAGAGGCGGATGATTAGACCAATATCATCGCTGTTCGAACTGATTTTAATATAGCCGATCTCGTCTGAGAGCATTTCATATTCCACTGGCATCACAGAAGCGAAATAAGAAACCCACGAAGAATCCACAGATATGAAACTGTACGGATCATAAAAAGAGGTGAGGGTTATCTGGTTCGTCTCTCCATCCGGATTGCGATAATTTATGGTCATCTGTTCTCCCTCGGGCGCACGAAAAGCACTGGTGACCTGATCGTAGCGATATAAATGTTCGGAGGAAGTAGGGAAGAACGGTTCGCTTGCATCGATCCATTCGGATACATCCATGCCGTTCACGGTCAAGACCTGCGCTCCGATCTGCATACCTGCTGTTTCTGCTTCACTATCTGCAGTGACATAAACCACGATCGCCTCCCCATCATCCGTTTCCTTGACTGAAAAGCCATAACCAGGGAACACACTTTCATACAAGTAATTCCAGTAATAATCATTCCCGTCAAAATAGACATGTCCATCATGAAAGCCGAGCGTGAACTCGTGCAGCGCCAGAAAATAAGCATACGGATCATTATCCCTTTCCGCCTGCTCCACCATCGGCATCACTGTATCATACAGCGCCTGCCAATCTGGCTCTTTCCCTTCGATCCCATTGAAAGCATATTCCACACTGATGGTGTCATATAGGGTTTGGAACGCTTCGGTATAAGAAAGATCGGTGTAATCTTTGATAGCGACATCTTTCGGTTCATATAATTCCACATCCGCTATCTGATCGCGGCTGATCGTAAAGGGATCTTTATCAAGATCGATCACCGAATAACCGGCTGGCACATCCATCACCGGATCATCGGCTGTGAAGAGCAGCCCATCCTCCCCGAACCCGCTAGGGAACTGCTGCTTATCATCCGGCGCCCAGATGATAAGCTTCCCACCAATAACCTCATCATCGTTTTCCGTATCGGTTTGGACGGAAGCCAGATAAGAAGGCCAACCCCAAGTGCGGTCATCACCCACCGAGAAAACATCACCGGTGAGGTTGGGCGAATAAGCCACAGCAAAGACCTGCACACCACGATCTTCCTTACCATCCTGATCCACATCCTGCAATTCTCCTTCCGGGAGCGCAGGCAGCGATAGGCGGTAGGTGGCAGTGTTGGCATCTTCATCTACGTCCACATATCCTAAAACTTGCGAATCAACTGGCAGCTCCCATTCCAGATCGCGCAAAATAAAACTGGTCATATCGGTAAGCATGACAGCATGCTCGACATAATAGGTTTCAAGTACAAATTCGTTGGAATAATCAAACGTGCCGGTTACTAAAACCGGACCATTCGCAGTCATATCCGTTTCTGGTAAATTGGTATCGCTTGATACAACCGCAGAAGTTTTCTCACAGGCAGTGAGTCCCATAACAAGAATCAAGACGATAAAGACGATTGGTCGTTTCATATGTGACCTCCATTGAATAAATTAATAAAATGATTGTACACGAAATTATATTCATACAGAATTTTGGGGTTGCTTTTCAGCCCCCAGTGTGGAAAAAATTCAGTCGAGAATCAAATCTTGAACGAGAAAATACCACATGCAAAGAATTTCTCTAATATGCTTTCATATAAAACTAGTTAACTTCAAAAGCATCTTTAACAAAAAATATATTCGCATTAGTAGACGAGTAATCATAATCATCCCAATACCCGCAAATAAGTAATGTGCTATTTTGTTGCAAGTATTCTTTATCAGAGAAAATTAAAATTGCAGCTTGCCCGCTTTGCAGGTCAATCGTACTTGTAATAAATGAAGGAGCTTTAACATTCTCAAAAGCCTCTACGGTTTTGTATGGTAAATTATGAAGATTTTTCCTGAAACGGCTTTTGCGATAATAAAGCAGCCAATCTTAATATAGACCAGATTCTTTTAGCATATAATTATGCATATTAGAGGGCTTCTTTGACAAACAAAAAAATAACAAAAAATCTATGTTCGAGAATTTTTTCACTCCTTGGCTTTCTTTTACCCATGATTTATTTGTTAACTTACCTCACAGATAGATCAGAATCACAGAATTCCTGGATTTTTGGTTACTCGAAAGTAAAAATTGGCTTAATTTTTTTCTCGCTTTGTGCAACGTTTTTCAATCTTCTGCTTGTCATTTTTATTCAAAAAGAAGACTTCTTGCCATCCATCCGAAAAAGAACTGGTCTCTTCCTGCAAAACCACTTTTTCAGTTTTCTCTCCGTACTTTCTGTTCTTTTTATCCTGTTTGCATTCACATTAAGCATAATTCTTTCGGAAAAGACCATTCCCGCCTATCTGAAACTTGAACTTTCAGGCCCATGCATTCTGATTCTCTTCACACTAAGCCTGCTTCTCCAAGTAACAATCACGGTGCAGTCGACAAATGGTTCCCCGCCTTGGACAGATCTAAAGGATGCTTTTCAAAAAATTGTCAGCGGGAACCTCATAACAATAATCATTTTAGGAGCAATCTATTTTTTAGTGATCGTACTTTACACTATCCTCCTTCGAATCAATTATCCCTTCGTCCTTGAATGGATGGAGGGGGGATCACTCATTCAAGTGGCTCGCATTCTAAGAGGATTACCTGTTTACACTGCGCCCTCGATCGATTATGTGCCCTACATATACACGCCCTTCTATTTCTACATAAGCGCCCTTTTCGCGAAGGTATGGGGACTCAGCTTTCTACCGCTACGGATCGTTTCATTTATTTCAAATCTAGGTATCGCTTTCTTTGTCTCATATCTGACTTTCAAACAAATCAAAAAATATTGTTGGTCTATATTTACATGCGGGCTATACTTCTCATTATTCGCAATGACCGGATTTTGGTTTGATCTGGCCAGGGTGGATATGTTGGCTTTCTTTTTCCTGTTATTGGGTATTTTGCTGCAAACTTCAGAAAAACGATTGTGCCTTTTTTTAAGCGGGATTGCCTTCACATGTGCAATATATACCAAACAAACTTTCATTATCCCTGTCATTACTTTATTAATTTACTATGCTTTATTTAAGAGAAAGAACATCCTCCGAATTGCCCTGCCGACCTTTATGAGTAGCATAGTATTATTGGCAATATTTGAACAATCCTCTCAACACTGGTTTTCTTTTTATATATTTTCCCAATCGACCAGTCATTCTTTAAATATTTGGGGAAATATTTTACCCGAAGTATTTCAGATCCTTAAACCGGTTGCTGCTATGCTGCTGCTTACCATGATCTACTTCTGGAAAGCATTCAAAGTGCCGAGAAAAGACCAGCGAATGGGTCTCTTTTATCTTTTCCTGCTGGTCGGATTATTTATTTACTCCCTTCTTTCAAAGATCAACCCGGGAGGATATGACAATGTCCTTCTTCCTTTTTATACAGGTCTGACAATTACATCAGGATTGGGCATTTCGATTATTTTTGAAAAAATTTGGGTAAGGAAGATGACCGCCCCGATCGTGCAATTAGGAATCACTTGCCTGCTGTTTTTCCAATTCCACCAATCCAATTTTTCTCCTCTGAGACAAGTCCCAACAGAAGAAGATAAAGCCGCCGGAGAAGCAGTGATTGATATTATCCGAAGTGCACCCGGGGATACTTTTCTTTCAAGCGCAAGTTATTTAAACCTGTACACTGGAAAGCCCACGAATGCGCATTGGATAGCCATAATGGAATTTCTTGGCGAATTCGGAGATGAAGGCAGTGAAACCGGACAAAAATTAATTCTCGACTTACAGGAAAACATCGATGCAAAGAAATATGATTTAATTATCCTGGATGCTAGGCCTTCCGCTTATCGACTCAGTATTCCGGAAGATTATTCTAGTGACTTTTCACTGGATGATCATGTTTTTTATCCGGTTACTGGTTCAACAACAAGACCGTCGCTCTTTTATCGTTTAAATAAATAATCTTCTTTTTTACGAAAGGACTCAAATGGAATCATCTAAATCCAAGGGTACCCCAATCATTTTTGTTGGTCTTATTTTCTTTCTGTTCATTATTTTCCGGCGCGCATGGATGTGCGATGATGCTTTTATTACTATGCGCACAGTCGATAACTTTGTCAACGGTTATGGATTAACCTGGAATGTTATTGAACGCGTGCAAGCATACACTCACCCGCTCTGGATGCTGCTAATCAGTGTGTTCTATTTTTTCACACACGAACCATTCTATACGGTCATTTTCATCAGCCTGGCACTTTCCGGACTAACATTCTACTTTCTATTCAAACACTTTGGCAAAAATCTCTGGGGGGTAATTTTAGCAACTGTGGTGCTTACCCTTTCGCGAGCGTATGTTGATTATTCCACTTCGGGGCTCGAAAATCCTCTCAGCCATCTTCTCATTGTGTTGTTTTTCGTACTTTTTCTCAAGCCGGGGAAGATCAGTGCTGAAAAACACCTTTTGCAGCTCTCTTTCATTGCCTCGTTGGGTTTGTTAACCCGTATGGACCTTCTGCTGGTATTCGCTCCTCCACTTTTGGCAGTTCTATGGGATTACCACAAATGGAAAGGGCTGTGGTATGTTCTACTTGGGCAAATACCATTCATTACATGGGAATTATTCTCCTTGCTGTATTATGGATTTTTCGTACCCAATACCGCCTTCGCAAAACTAGCGCATGGAGTCTCCAGGATAGTACTATTAAAACAAGGTTTGACCTACTTCTACCATTCCTTCATCAATGACCCGCTCAGCATGTTTTGCATTGGCTTAGGCTTAATCCTTCCATTTTTTCTGCAAAAAGACAAACGCCTGGCAGTGATCTCAGCAGGAGCAGTGCTTTATCTGGCCTACACTCTTTGGATTGGTGGAGATTTCATGAGTGGGAGATTTTTCACTGTCCCTTTATTGATTAGTTCCATCCTCATCATGAATTTAATGGAAACGTTTACACGCGAACACGCGTTGGCATTGCTGGGAATCACGCTTGTTCTGGGATTAATACTTCCGTTTAACACTCTCACTCTGGATGTTGAGGAGTATTCCTATGCCGTAAATAGTGTGTATGATGAACGTATGTATTTCTTCCCGGGCATGAGCCTTATCACACGCTACCAAAATCACATGCAGCCCGAATTCAAATGGAAGGAGCAGGGCATAGAATATAAAGATTCCGGTAATAAGGTCACACATGCACGCGCTATTGGTCTATTCGGATATTACTGCGGTCCGGGCGTATATATTATCGACGGACATGGCTTGGCTGATCCGCTGCTTTCGCATCTTAAAACTCCGCTCACCTCACAGTATATGAGTGGACACATCCTGAAAGAAGTGCCGGAAGGCTACCGCGAATCATTGAACTCGGGGATCAATGAAATAAAAGATCCCAACCTGCACGAGTATTACGATAAGATGTTGCTTATCACACGCGGTCAAATTTTTGGTTGGGAGCGCATCAAAACCATTTTCGAAATGAATCTAGGAAAGTATGACCACTTATTAATATCGTCTGAATAATTACTCAGCATCTTTAGTGAAAACCTTCTAAAGTGCTAATGATTAAATATTCTTCCTATTTAGACTAAGTTTTCACAGGAAGTTAGTTTACCAACAAATTTACGATAGAACTCGGATTGGTTTTTATTCGTAACATCCTAACTGTCCAATCTTATTCATTTGGATAAGAAAATAGATTGTTTAATTTATGTTGTATTCCCCTTTTAAAACAAAAGAGCGGGCGATGGGACTCGAACCCACGAATATCAGCTTGGAAGGCTGACGCCTTACCACTTGGCGACGCCTTTATAAAACCTCTTAGAATGGCTCTAGACAATGATTTTCATACAAGCCTTATTGTAAGTAATCAAAGCTAACGCCTTTTTATTACTATACATGATTTCCTGAATTATTGAAAACATGTTTTGATTTTCAGAACAGGAATGTTAATAGATTTCTTATAAACTATTTAGATAAAAACGACGATTTATAAAAATTCCATGATAAGATGTGCGCGATTAGAATATAGGTTCTATATAAGTGGTTATTAAACAGGTGACTCAAACATTAGGGCATTTGAAACATCAATACTTAATCATACTCTGACACCGTGTCAAGGGATGCTTTTCTTACTGCGTTATATTGACTATGTTTTGTCGAGAAATCAACTTAAAGGAACGTTTCTATTTATTTTTTGATGAGGAGTAAGAGATGAAAAAAGAAAGAGTGTTTGTAATGAGAATGGATGAAAGGACAATGCGAATTCTTGAAGAACTGGCTAAGAAGAATCTACGAAGCAAAGCCGGCATGGTAAGAGTTCTAATAAATGATTATATGAAGGGAGTGCAAAATGTAAAAAATAATCTACAAGCAAATTAATTTATAAATAAAAAGAAACAGAAAAGAAAAGGAAAAAAATGTTACAAAACGAAAAACCCACCTCCTCAAATAAAGATGGGCTTTCCAAAGATAACCTTTTACCAGAAGCAAAAGATTTGTCTGAAAATCAGTATAACACACAAAAACTAAAAAAAATACCAGTGTATAATAATCGTGGTCAAGTAGTAGGGGTTATTCAGAATGGTATTTTGAAGAAAAATGCTAATAGTAAAAAACACATGCTGTGGAATCCACATGGATGGGCATTTGATGCTGAAATTCTAGAAAAGGCTCGAAGATTAAGCATAAGAAATATCGAAATATTTGATTCCGAAACGCACATCACATACCATGCAAAATTGTCTGATTATTTTTTGCACGGGGTGAAAATTGAAAGGGGTTACGGAAAACAGATTTGTTTACCCATTCAATATTTCAAAAATGATGCAAGTCACACAAATAATACAAACCAATTAAATTTGGCAATAAAAGAATAGTCCAGCCTTCGTTTGATTACGACGGTTGGACTGTTTTATAGAATCCAAAGGAACAATAATGACAGATAATAAATCATCAACTGTTTTTAGGAACAGGTATGAAAGCAAACTCGGAAGTGGCGCTATTATTGAAATCGAGGGACCAGGAAATGGCTTTGCTAGTTACCCCTGGATTTTAAATAAATATGAACGAAAACTTGGCCTCAAACCAGAAATATCGTGGGCATTGATACTACTACTCAAATATTTATGGAAAAGCAATGGATTAGTGTTCCCGTCGAAGAACAAAATCACAAGAGAAAGCAATATCAGTAAAAATACTTTAATAAAGTATTTTAGGGTATTAGAGAATGATTTGGGGTACATCCAAGAAGTAAAAGAGTTCGAACACAGCTCAGATAAAAGGAAAAGATACAATTTAACTGGAATACTCAATGCTCTTACAATCTGTATAAAGTCAGATGAAAATAGCAGATGGAGTGGACTATATGGTTCTGAGAGTATTTCATCACTCCTCAAACTCACTGAGATTGATTTTCAACAAGTTAGAGAGGTAAATGAGTATTTTCATAGGGAAGGTTCGCACTTTGATTGGTGTACTCTTGAATTACAAAATATAAATAAAAGACAAAATGGATTAATGAAAAAAGAATGTGAAAATTGTGGTAGTGAATTTATTGCGTATTCTCACAATTCCAAATTTTGTTATTTATGTAAAGAAGAAATGAGAACTAAGAATTGGGAGGTATTCCAAGCAGAATTCCTAAGATTATCAAAACATGAAATAGGATAGTGCAATTAAAAACATAAAGGGTGTTAATCTGTGTGAACACACCTTAGTATACCCGTGTATACAACATAAACTATGTATTAAATCGATGAAAACTTATCTAGCGCGACTTTTTCAAAGTCGCGTCACATGAATTCGAAGAATTCATGTGACTATATACAGTAATTTGCTTTTCATTAACTGATTTCCACTAAAGAAATTGAATATTGAAGCGAACCGTTTGGGAAATTCATCTGTCACAATGGGTAGTACCAAATAAAAATTTTCCAAAATTATTACTTTTCATAAGGAAAATATATGATTGCAGAATGAAAATTCATTAAACACCACCATCCTGACGGTGAAAAAACCGATAAATCATTTCATATTTATGGACTTGACAAGACAAATTTTGATTATATTCTTTAACCAGATAACAGATATAGAGGGAAAACCAATCAATGCAATGATTTATATTTTTTATAATCGAGGTAAGAGGAATTCTATGATTCGTCAAGGACTAATATTGATTTTTCTGGTACTTCTATCGGCTTGTTCCATACCTGAAGATATGGTCCAAACAGCAATTGCAGAAACTGGAAATGCATCAATTATTGAAAGCACAAGAGTAGCCGAAGCAAATAAAATTTCAAGAGAAGAAAAAACAAGGGTCTACAAAGAGAACCTATCAAATATCCGAGCAACTGGCACATCCAGGTCTGCAACCCTTGAAGCAAATGCAACTACGACTTCAACACAGAAACCAACTAATACTCAAATACCTGATGCCATGAAAACTGCCACAAAAGTTGTTTTAACTCAAAACGCTGAAATGAGGCAAAAAACGGAAATTACTTCTTTTCAAGAAATAGATTGGAGAGATTTAACAACTTACACAGAAAAACACATCGGAGAATCAGTTCACATCTGGGGCAAAGTTTTTAATATCAATAACAATCGCGAATTACAGATATGGATTAACAATTCCGATGAAGCAATTTATGTTTATTCTGTGTACGCTTTTGACAATATTTATGAAGGAGACATCATAGATGTATATTGCATTGTCATGGAAAAACATTGTGGAATTAATGCTCTGGGAGGACAAGTATGCCTGCCATTAGTTGCAGCATCTATTATAGAAAAAAGATAATTATCTACTCCTTAACTAAATAAATTGTCTATTGGTCCATGTTCTTGATGGGCTTTTACTAAATCTTCATCCAGCAATTCAATATACCTTCTTGTCATCTCTAGGGTAGTATGCCCCATTAACCCCTGAAGTTGAATAACATTCATCCCCGCTCTTAGCGAGAGAGTAGCAAAGGTTCTTCTGAGTGCATGGGGAGTTAATTGAATGTCAGCCCGCTCTCCAACACGAAGCAATAAAGACCTTAACCCGCTGGGAGAAAAGCGCTTACCGCTTTTAGTTTGAAATAACGGGGATTTATCATCAGAAACCACCATGCTCCGATATTTCAATAATGCTCTTCTTGAGTGAACCCCAATCACAACACTTCTAGCTTTTCTTCCTTTGCCTTTTTCTACTCTCACTATTCCACTTGAGATATCCACATCACCCCAATTAAGAGAAAGCAATTCTGTTCGTCTTAATCCACTATCAACCATGAGAAGAATCAAACCATAATCTCTTTTATTTTCGCATGCATTTAAAATCCTTTTTACTTCTTCTGAATCATAGACGAGCAACCTTTTTTTTGAAATTGTAGGCATCTGAAATTCAATTGATTCATCAATATACTTTTCTTTATATAGAAACCTCATAAAAGTCCTGATAACCCGCGCATAGATATGGATATATGAATCAGAATATTTTCTATCGACCATTTCCCCAAGAAAAATTCGAATGTATCTACTTGTTATTTGAGCCGGCTCAGTAATACTATTTCTTTCAAACCATTGAAAGACTTTTCCTAAAGTAAATTCGTAATACTCAACTGTTCTTGTTGTGCAGAGCATAGCTTGGCGGGAGAGTATAAAGTCGGTGTAAGCATCCTGTAATTTATACGAAGCTAATGCCCATTCCAATTTATTTTGGACTTGCTGGGACATATAAAAACACCTCCTATCGTTTTTAAGGCATTAGGAGGCATCCTAGAGGCTCTTGGTAACAAAAGAGCGGGCGATGGGACTCGAACCCACGAATATCAGCTTGGAAGGCTGACGCCTTACCACTTGGCGACGCCCGCGTGGATTTAAGATTGTACACAGCAACCCCCCGCTCGTCAAGGGAAATACATGCCTTGATAGAGAAATGTATATTCTAAGTAGAAAATAACAATTCCATCATTACAGGGTGGTTAGAAAACAAATCTTTGTTTTCTTTAATCTTCAATAAAAGTAAAAAGCTGCTCAATCGTCGTATTCAACGCCTTAGCAATAACAAATGCAAGCTTCAGAGAAGGATTATATTTACCATTTTCAAGGTGTAGGATAGTTTCTCGTCTAACTCCTACAATAGTAGCTAAAGCATCTTGAGTCATGTTGTTTTTAGCTCTATATTCTTTAATCTTTGTTATCATTTTCATCTAATCTTCACCACTCTTTTCATATCTTGATAAAGAAATGCTAAATACCAGTATTTGAACGGCAAAATTAGATACAAACCCTATAATATAAGCGAGCGAAACTGGAATAAAATACCCCAAAACCACAACAATTGGGAAGATAATTAATCCAGCCACAAAAGCATTTTTGGTAGCTTTATTCACATTCAGTTTAAACCTCTCATCTGGCAAAATTCTGGAAAACCCAAAGAACCCAAAAAATCCAAAGAACCCAAAAAATCCTACATTTCGAGTTATCAAACCCAGCAACCCCAACAAGCCAAGTAATCCTAATAGGCTCATTTTATTTTGTGTTTTGTTTTTCATTAGGTATCCTTTGTTATATATTTATAACCATTTGTTATAAATATATAACTTATCATTCTATTTGTCAAGAAAACAACAAAAAACTCTTGCTTCCTTCTCCTGCTGCCTTCTATCATTTCTATGATTAAACTTACCACCCAACTAAATCAATCCATGTACGAATTGTGCGATTCGGCTACAATTAGCGGTGTTCAAGAATAGTATAGGCAAATAGAAATGCGCATCAAAGAATTTCTCTACCACATCGGGATCCGCAAGCATGTGCTGCGAGATTACTTCTTGGTCTTTTTAGGTGCAGCCGTGCAAGCATTAGGCATGTGCCTGTTCCTCATCCCCGGTCAACTGGTCAGCGGTGGAGTGAGTGGTGCTGCGCAGATCATCCATTTTCTCAGCGGCTGGCCGATCGGTCTTATGGTTATCATCGGAAATATTCCCCTTTATCTGATCGGCTGGCGCCGTTTGGGTGGATTAAAATTCGCTCTGCGCACGCTTTTTGCCGTACTGGTATTTTCCATCCTCACTGATATCCTGCCGTACTTTTTACCCATACAGAGTATTACCAATGACATTCTATTGGATACTTTGTATGGAGGTGTTTTGCTGGGAGCCGGGTTGGGGCTGGTCTATCTGGGGCGCGGTACCTCTGGCGGTTCAGATATTCTGGGGCGCATCTTGAATTATCGTTTTGGATTTTCTATTTCCGCGGCATACATGATCACCGATTCATTAGTGGTACTAGCCAGCGGATTTGCTTTCGGTTGGGAAAAAGCGCTGTACGGCTTGATCGTCATCTACATGAGCGGTTTGGTGGCAGAACTGGTTTCTGAAGGTTCCAGTGTGGTGCGCACCGCGCTGGTGATCACGGATAAACCGGAAGCGATCGCAGCGGAAGTGATGGAAGAGATGGAACGCGGCGTGACATACCTATATGGTAAAGGCGCATATACAGGCACCGATCGCACTATTCTTTACTGCGTGGTTTCACGCCCCGAGGTCAGCCTTATCAAAGGGATCATCAGTGATATCGACCCGGAGGCTTTTGTTGTGATCGGTCAAGCAAATGAAGTACTGGGGGAGGGCTTTAGACCCCTGATCAAAAAGTAAATCTTCTTACTAAGAAAAATTGAGAACAGCAGCCGAGATGAGCGCGATCTGCGCCAGATGGTAGGTTATCCGCACCCAAAAACGCGCTTTAGAGAAAGCACCCACAAATTCACGGTATGCCAGCATAGTATCAGAACAGAAGAAGAGCATGGCTCCCGAAACTGCCAACCCTGCTGCTGCCGGCTTCCAATCGGCTCTAAAAAGTGTAGATGCTGCAAAGAAAACCATCAGGCTGATGATGAGCATATATACCAGCACAGGAATTTTTAATTTTTTTGCAAAATCTTTACCACGTATGCCCTTCAAAATAATGGGGGCTACCAGAGCCAGCACGATCCCGATCACCAACATAATGATGAAATGTGGCAGATGCAACTGAGCCGGGTTGAACCAGAAACCAACCACATATGCCAGATGTCCGATTAAGAAAGCCGCCAGCCCGACAATGAAAAAACGGCGGGGTAGCAGCAAAAAAATATCCCCCAATAGTCCAAACAAGAGAGCCAATCCAAACCACATTAGCTTCCCTGTAAACCCACCTGTCAATCCCAACCAGAAGAGCAGCGCCAGCATGGTAGCCGGCTTGGTCAACCAGTTCAATTTTTCATTTTCGGTCCAGATCGCAACCCAATCCAGTACTGCAATGGCGAAAACTATCCCCAACCACCCCATATTCATTTTTTCTCCACAGTTTCATAGCCCATGCGCCGTAAAAAGACAGCATTATCGCGCCAGTTCTCGCTCACTTTTACGCGCAGTTGTAAAAATATTGAACGCCCGCTCATTTCTTCTATAGATTTACGCGCCAGGCTGCCGATCTTTTTCAACATTTTTCCACCACTGCCAATTACGATACCTTTTTGAGATTCCTTCTCCACGAAGATGGTTGCAGCGATATATGCAGCGCCATTCTCGCGCTCAGTGAATTCATCCACCCGCACCGCAATGGAGTGGGGAACCTCCTGTTGCAAGAACATCAAAGCTGCTTCTCGTATCAGATCTGCAGCAATCTGCCGTTCTTGATAATCAGTGATCTGCTCTTCTGGAAAATACGGAGAACCTACCGGCAGCATGCTTTTTAGCTTTTGCAGCAGGTCATCCAACCCACTGTGACGACGGGCGGAGATCGGGATCACATCCACTGCTTCAGAATACAACTCTTTAAACACAGATTTTCGTGAATTCTGCTCTTCTTCTGATAAGAGATCTATTTTGTTCAATCCCATCACGACAGGAGGCAGGTTTCTGGCAGTTCGTAGAAAATTTGCGATCAGTTGATCTTCTGGCTGCGGAGGTTGACCGACATCCACCAGCCATAAGATCACATCTGAATCTTGCAGTGTCTCTTCTATAATAGCATTCATGGCTCTGCCAAGTTTATGGATGGGATTGTGCATCCCGGGGGTATCCATCAAAATGATCTGTGCATCCTCATTCGTCAGAATTGCCAATTGTCGTGCCCGGGTAGTTTGGGGTTTGGGGGAAACAGCCGCAATCTTTTGCCCCATTAGTGCATTTACCAGTGTTGATTTGCCAACATTGGGACGCCCTAATACGGTTATAAAACCGGAGCGGTAGTTTTCGTTCTTGATTTCGTCCATTAAGGTATTATAAGTCAGACCAACCGGTTTTCACGGATACGATGCCCTTCATGTTGCAGCAGCCAGCTCTTGGTTTCCAATCCGCCGGGCGCTGAAAAACCATGCAAATGTCTGTCACCCCCCACCACCCTGTGGCAGGGAACTATCAAAGCGATCGGGTTAGCACCCAGCGCCTGCCCCACTGCTCTGGAAGCGTCGGGGCTTTTGATCGCGAGCGCAATTTCACCATATGTTCGAACTTCTCCAAACGGAATTTCCATAGTTGCTTGATAAACCTTGCGGGCAAATGGAGAGATCCCTTCCCAATCTATAGGGATATCAAAATGGGTTAATTTGCCCAATAAATAGGTATTAATTTGACCGATCGCATTCGACAGAATTTGCGCTGCAGTAGCATCCCCACATTCATCCTGGGTTAACAATCTTCTTTCGAAATCTCCCAGCGAACTAAACTCACATTTACAAATGCCTTTGGCAGTGGCACAAATCGTTAATGGTCCGATGTTTTCATTGTCAATGTAAGCCATACAAACCTGCCTCTTACTTTCTTCCATGGCTCAAATTTTTGATCCAAAAGCAGCCAAAGTTGGCTTCCATTGGGTCAACCCCTTTCTATTAAGTATAGCCGAAAGAATGGCTCTGTTTCTTAAAAATGTAGATACGGCGTAGGGTAAGCGTAGGGTAATAGTTGGGTAAACGTCCAGCAAGAAAGCCCCACCTCTATTAACATAGTGACAAGGGCGACTTCTCTTCTTCTCCTCCTTATAAGAGGGCCAGGGCTGATATCACTGGCTCTCTATTAATTTAACCTTCCGATTTAATTTCATGATACACTCAGGCTGACACAGCTTTCTTCAGGAGGAAACCATGAACAATACTCAAAAAACATATCCCATTGAAATCAGCGGTGTAAAAAGGAACCTGCGTCTGTTTGAGGTCAAACCCGGGCTAAAAATTGCCATCCTCAATATTTTGGGGGATACCGAATTGGTGCAAGCCTGCGCGAAAGCTCTTGCAAAAAAATTAGATCCAAACAAGTATGATGTCTTGGTCACTGCCGAAAGCAAAAGCATTCCGCTGGCACATCAATTATCCATTGAAACACAAAAACCGTATGTCGTTTTGCGTAAAAATTACAAGGTTTATATGGGTGATGCCATTCAAGCTGAGACAGTCTCCATAACAACCGGAAAACCGCAGACTCTCATTCTGGATGAGAAGGATCGAACGCTGATCATGGGGAAAAAAGTTGCCATTGTTGATGATGTCATCAGCACCGGCTCAACCCTTCAAGGGATGCGCAGCATTATTGAAAAAGCAGGCGGAACAATCACCATTCAGGCTGCCGTCTTTACCGAAGGTGACCCCGAACACTGGAAAGACATCATCGCGTTGGGAAATTTACCTGTTTTTATAGAAAACTAGAAGCGGTCAGACGACCGCTTTTTCTATCTTTTCTACATATGCGCCGCGATCAGCCTGGCAAATATGTGTTTTTAATTCAACAGAAAAATGGCTCTTGTAAGCCGTCCGTAATTGTTGGCAGAACTGATCAACTTCTGCTTTACGCACCAGATTTACCGTACATCCACCAAAACCCGCTCCAGTCAACCGGGCTCCCAGGCAGCCCGGCAGTTCGGCAGCTGTTTCCACCAGAAAATCCAATTCTTCACAGCTCACGTCATAAAGGTCGCGCAAGGATCTGTGCCCCTCGAACATGACTTGTCCAAAACTTACTGCATCTTCATTTGCCAACATGATCGCTGAACGCTGTACGCGGTCAATTTCTTCTATTACGTGGCGTACCCGTTTGGCAATTGTCTGAGGAATAGACTGTTCATATTTTTTGAACGTTTCAAAATCCACATCCCGCAGAGAATGGATCGCTGGATTCTGCTTGTTTAAAAACTCCACAGCGAGTTGGCATTCCTGTTGGCGTTGGTTATAAGCTGATGTAGCCAATTCGCGCTTTTTCCCTGAATCAGCCACCACCAGCAATGTTTCTGGCGGCAGCGGGATGGGCTGCCAGGCAAGGGAACACGTATCAAAGAAAAGTGCATGGCGGGCTACACCATGGCTGACAGCAAATTGATCCATTAAACCGCAATGCACACCAATGTAACTGCTCTCGGCTGTTTGGCAAAGCTGTGCCAGTTGCATGCGTTCCATTTTGATTTCAGCGACTGTTTGGAACGCCAGGGCAAAAGCTACTTCCATGGCTGCTGAACTGCTCAAACCCGCCCGCATAGGCAAGTTCGATGCAATGCATACTTCTAAACCGTTCACCGGATATCCCTTGGATTGAAAGATCCAGGCAACCGCTGCCGGATATAGACTCCATAAGGGGAGAGGTTTGCTTTCTGTATCTACTCTAGCTGCCAGATTCTTCAGGTCGATTTCAATATCTTCCCCCAGATCAAGAGCGGAGATACGCAGCAGAGGTTTTTCCAATGGTTTAACCGCCAACCAGATACGCCGATCTACTGCAACCGGTAAAACAATCCCATTGTTGTAATCAACATGCTCGCCGATCAAATTTACCCTGCCGGGGACAGAGATCAGCAGAACAGCATCAGGCAAAGAAGACAGAACGATATCGCATGGATTCCTTGCGTTCAGCACAAGTCTATCTCCCGAATCCATTTTGATTTTATTCACGAAGAATGATTGGAAAATCTCTTTATCGCATCCTGTTTTAACGGAATGCTGCTGGCGAGAAATTGATTCCATTTTCCCTGCTTGCGTTTGTTGAGCCATTCCTGGCGAGTTAGCAGGATATCTCTTAATAAATCTGTTAATCCCTCGTGGTCATCATTTACTATCATCTGCTGGATTTGCTGCATGGCTGAGATGAATTTTTCCAGAATGGGGAGAATATTTTGTTTATTCTGAAAAATGCTGATCCCGTAATCTTCGGTTTCATTCACCAATTCGAGAGGTTTCAATGCTAGATGATAAATATTTCCCGCCAGCCGCTGGTTATCATCCCAACCGGGTTGGAGCATGGTGGAATCTGCCAATGCAGCCGCCGCCAGCTCTGGAAGCAAGATCACATTGGCAATCAGTCCTTCTACTTCATCCAGATCGGTGAAATAAGGGGTTGCACCCAGCAGAACTGCAAAATCGACTGCCACATCAATTATTTCTTTGCGCAATTTTGCATCTCCGGCGATGAACATCATACTTTTTGAGAAAAGTTCTGCCCGAGCATTGGCAGGATCTTTATTCACATCCTCTATGCTCTCATAGTTGTAAGCAGGAATGGCGCTGATAAAATAAACATTTGCCGGCAGTAATTCTTCAGCCCACTTGTTGGATGTTTTCACAAGCGGAGACATATTAACCACGATACTATTGGGTTTTAGGTCAGATGTAATAGCTGTAAAAACTGTGCGCAGCTTATTAACGGGTATGTCAAGCACAACAATATCTGCCTGCTTGATCGCTTCTTTAATATTCGTCGGGTAATCATCAAAAGCTTTTTTCTTTTTTGCCAGATTCTTTAATTCTTTATCCTCGTCAAATCCAACTCTGATTACGCTCTTCTTTGCATCTTCGAGAGCTAACCCAACAGAAATGCCCGTCTTTCCCAAACCCAAAACCGCAATTCGTGTTGCCATATTAACCTCCGAGGAGAAACATAGCGATGCTTTCCATCGCAGGCTGCAAAACCTTACTGAGCAAATTGAAACCTGAAAATTGTCCGATCACGATGATTCCCAGCAGGATAAATGACCCATAAGGGCGAATTTTTTCATAAAAAGGAACCATCTTCCCAGGGAGAACAAACGCCAGAACCTGTTCCCCATCCAGCGGTGGAATTGGCAAAAGGTTAAAAAGCATCAATCCCAAATTGATAAACATGAAGTACACCAAAAATTCAAATGGGCTGGGTAGGAAAGAACCGGATGAAACTACCGCGTCTACCCATCCAAAGCGCAGCGGAATAGCCGCTAAGACCGCCAGAACAAAATTTGCAAGAGGTCCCGAAAGAGCCACATACATCAGGGCAGCAGGATTTTTCCGTTTAAGATTATATGGATTGATCGGTACCGGTTTTGCCCAACCAAACCCAACCAATAAAAGCATTAAGCTGCCAACCGGGTCAAGATGTTTAAATGGATTGAGGGTTAACCGACCTGCCCAGCGTGGAGTTTCATCTCCAAATCGAACAGCCATCCAGGCATGTGAAAACTCATGAAAAGTGAGGGAGATGAGTAAAACAAGAATGCGCGTAATGAATACGGCGGGCGTCATGTTCAATAAACTCATATTGATTTTCCCATTCGTGAAGCGATTATATCATGCGATATAATGCTGGCATGTTGTTTGATTTGGAAAAGGGAGATATTGTACGCATGCGCAAAGTACACCCCTGCGGCGGAACAACCTGGATTGTCACAAGGCTGGGTGCCGATATAGGGTTGGAATGCCTGACCTGCAAACGACGCATCATGCTCACCCGCCGTGAGCTGATGAAAAAGATGAAAGAAAATCTCGGAAAAGAACAACCCGAATAGGCATTGGATTTGTGCCTGATTCAATATAAAGGTTTAAAACATGCCAATTTTGGATGAAAGCACTCTTGAATTTCTCAGCCGCAGTCCCGACCAAACCCGCCGGGTGGGTGCGCGCCTTGGGTCACTCTTAAGCGCAGGTGATACACTCTGTTTGAATGGAGACTTGGGGGCAGGGAAAACTACTCTGGTTCAAGGGATCGCGCAGGGTTGGGGTTCGCCTGACCCGGTCACCAGCCCGACCTTTGTACTGGTGAACCATTACCGCCGACCTGATGGTCAACAGATATCGCACTTGGATGCTTACCGGCTTTCGAGCGCAGTGGAAGCAGAGGATCTGGACCTCGAATATTTGTTGGAGAACGGTCCGCTGATCGTGGAATGGCCTTTGCGCGTTCTGACCGCCCTGCCGGAAGCCCATATCTGGGTTGACCTGCGGTATATCAGCGAACAACAGCGCATGCTGCTTATCAAACCAGCCGGCAGCATATATAAAAATATCGTCTTACAATTAAGAAAGCAAATCTTTTCGGATTTAACATGATCCTGGCAATCGATACTTCTACTCAATGGCTGAGTGTGGCACTTTATGATGCCAACGAAGAGGTTTTTTCTTTTGAGAAGACCTGGCGTTCAACTCGTCGCCACACCATAGAACTGGCTCCTGCTATTGCTGAAATGTTGAAAGACACAAATACAACCATTCAAGATCTAGATATACTTGCGATTGCAACAGGACCAGGATCTTTCACAAGCTTGCGTATCGGATTGGCGTTTGCCAAGGGGATGGCGCTCGCCAATCACATGAATCTAATTGGCATTCCCAGCCTGGATATTCTGGCTTTTTCTCAACCCCCCGCATCGATTCCCATGATATGCGTATTGCAAGCTGGTCGTGATAAACTGGCAGCCTGCCGGTATTTGTATCAGGAACAATGGATCGCTCAAGGGGACGCATTCATTCTCTCCCCGAAAGAATTGAGCGAAGAGATTGGAGAAGAAACCATCATCTGTGGTGAAATGAACGCAGAAGAACGCAGGGTGATCAGCAGAAAATGGAAAAAAGTTCACCTGAGCGCACCAGCAGGCTGCGTACGCCGGGCTGCTTTTCTGGCAGAAATCGCTGCACAGAGAAGCAAACTGGGGAATTTTGACGATCCCATGACACTTGCACCCATTTACCTGCACACTGCCAACCCAATCCCCGATGCGGCATAAAGATTGATATTAATAACAACAGAACATTGTAAAATTACCTGCAGACAGAAAGGATGAACCGTGACCCCAGAGAACACATTGGTTGAAATACGAGCAGAAATCGCTCAATGTACGAAATGCCCTCTCGCCAGTGGTAGAAAAAATACCGTTCCAGGCGAGGGACCGGCTGACGCAGAAATCATGTTTATTGGTGAAGGTCCCGGTTTTTATGAAAACGAACAGGGGAAACCTTTTGTTGGGCAAGCCGGTAAATTTCTGGATGAACTCCTCGAAAGTGCCGGATTAAAAAGAGAGCGTGTTTTCATCACCAATGTTGTCAAATGCCGTCCACCGGGCAACCGCGATCCAGAACCAATAGAACTGGAAGCATGTGCTACATACCTTGACCGGCAAATAACCATCCTTAATCCAAAAGTCATCGTTACTTTGGGCAGGCATTCTATGGGGAAATATCTCCCGAACGCCAAGATCAGCCAAATCCATGGTCGATCAGCCTGGGTGCGAGGGCAATTAATTGTGGCAATGTACCATCCAGCCGCCGGGCTTCACCAACCAAACTTGAAATCAACTATCGTGGCAGATTTTAGAAGACTGCCCGAGATCATCGAACAGGCTCGGAAGTCTGAAATGATCCAAAAAGAAAACCATCAACAAATGGAAGAAGAAACTCATCAAGATGATCCAACCCAATTGAGTTTCTTTTAGAAGAGGAAGAATGAATTATTCAAAAGAATTGATCACAAAATTCAACAATAAAACTGCCCGAATTGGTGTGCTGGGGCTTGGCTATGTAGGGCTACCTCTGGCTGTTGTTTTTGCACAAGCAGGGTTTGAAGTGACTGGGATTGACCCAATTGAAGAAAAAATTAAAAAGTTGGAGCAAGGGAAGAGCTACGTCCTGGATGTTCCGGATGAGACCATTAAAATCCTCACAACCAGCGGAAAATTAAAAGCCACCACCGATTTTGCAGTCCTGCAAGAATTGGACGCCGTCAGTATTTGTGTTCCGACCCCGCTACGCAAGACCGGTGATCCTGATCTCTCTTTTATCCTTTCGGTTGCAGATTCTTTGAAAAAGTATGTGCACCCGGGCATGGCAATTGTGTTGGAGTCAACCACCTACCCAGGTACCACACGTGAATTGATCCTCACCAAACTAACAGAAGATTCCAATCTAAAAATAGGTGAGGATATATTCCTAGCGTTCTCTCCTGAACGTGTAGATCCCGGGAGAACAGATTTCACCACGATCAACACTCCGAAAGTGATCGGGGGGATCACGCCCGCCTGTCTCGAAGTAACCACCTGCTGGTATGGGCAAGCCTTACAGAAAGTAGTTCCAGTCTCTTCAGCTGAAGTAGCAGAGATGGCAAAACTGCTTGAGAATACCTTCCGCATGATCAATATCGGTCTTGTCAATGAAATGGCGATTATGTGCGATCGATTGGGGGTAGATATCTGGGAAGTGATCGATGCAGCATCTACCAAACCTTTCGGCTTTATGAAATTCCAACCGGGCCCCGGATTGGGCGGGC
>CAYLUJ010000023.1:0-7984 GCA_964386805.1 uncultured Pelolinea sp.
GCATTCGATCTGGCGATCAACCCACTTTCAATCGGGTATGCTTCCGTTGTCCTTATTCTAGAAGCTGCATGCATGCTCTGTAGTTTACAAATAAAAGCAAGTAGATCGCAGCCTATAAAACATTCTTATTGCATTCCTTTTTACTCCTTCTTGACGTACAATAAGCGATGGTCGTTTGCAAAACAGGAGAACTCAATGCCCAAAAAGAAAATTAACTGGAAGACTTTCGAGACAGAACACCTCACTATTAAATTACCTGATACATTTATTGGCGGGCAGCCCTCGCGCGATCGCAAAGCTCTGCAAGAAGTAGTAAATACTTTGCCGGATGACATTCGGAATGTTTATAAGAATCTATTCGCCCAGCGTAATTTTGTATTTCTGGCAGCCGATCGTGAGTTCAACAATGACATGCGCTCTCTTACCTGCCTGGTAGTGCTGCCTGAAGCTATTCCTTTCATCCAGTTCAATTCAAAAATAGAAGGCTATATTAAATCTGTAAAAAGGAATCTGGGGCGTGATTTTGAACCACTCGAAGAAGAGTATTTCGAATTTCAGGGGCTTCCGGCGGCTCGCTTACTTTCTGCTCAACACGCTCCCAAGACACGTAAGAATCCCGAGCCGGAGATCACTCGCAAACACCTCGTTTATGCTTTTCGCTTACGCCGACATTATTGGGCTTTTGACTGCATTGCCGACATGACCGTCTTTGATAAATATCTCCCCATCTTTGACGAAAGCATAAAAAGTCTGGTTTTCAAAGAGAAAGCAAAATAACAAGTTATCGAAATTCTCCTTAGAATAAGAAATGAATTACAAAATGGTTCAAAGAGTAATTATGGATTAGAATTTAAACTTATTAATCCATTTAAAAATGAAAATTGAATTATTCAAAAACAATAGAATTGGGGAATAAATGGTGGACAAAAAGTACGACCAGATAATCATTAATGCATTCTTTATCGCTCTTATCATTCTTTTCATTTTCCTTTCATTAGAAATTATTCCAAGGATTCCTAGTTCGATTCCTCAGATATTTATGGGGCGCTCATTGATTCCCTTTCTATTAGTTTTACTCTGCTCTATTTTTGTCACGAAGGTATTAAAAAATGATTGGGTAAAACTTCTATTTCTTCTGATACTGTTTTCGATGCCTTTAGCATACATGTGGAATTCTGGGACAACCAATCAAGCAATTATTGGTGGATTAATCCCTCATCGCGACAGTATGTATTACTACTTAAACGCGAGAAGTCTTAATGAAGGTTTTAAATTTAGCACTGCTCTTCCTGGCAGACCAATTTATCCTGCATTTTTGGCTTTGGTTCTCTCTATTACTCAAAACAATATTCCACCCTCATTATTTATTCAAATGGTAATTATTGTAATTTCTCTTTTCTACTTTTTGAAAGAACTGAAAAACCATCAATTTAATTATTCAGTTCCACTCTTTTTATTAGGGATTTTTTATTTTATTCGAAATTATTTATATTCTTTCATGACAGAAGACCTTGGAATTGCAATTGCTTTATTATCTTTAGCTTTTCTTCTCATGGGAATCAGAAAGAATCCTTCTTTTTTATATATCGGTTTCTTTTTCCTATCATTATCGCAGAATATTCGCCCCAACACATTATTTGTAATCCCGATGGTAGGTTTGTGGTTTTTTATTTATATTAAAAATAAAAAAATAAATTTTTCTATTATTTTGGCTCTTTTAGCCCTACTTTCTGGGTTCATAATCAGTTCCTATTTCCAATCTTCTTTCTCAAGTCCCGGAACTCAAATGTTCTCTTCTTTTGCACATGGATTTTATGGGCAAACAAAAGGTGGAGCTGGATGGACACAAATATTTAAGGATTTTCCCGGGATAACAGATCCCTCTGAAATCATGACATTGGCATTGAAAAATATACTACGCAATCCAATTGGAATCATTTTAGGGATTTTAAAATCGTATCGGGATTTCTTTTTGCCCTCAGACATTTGGGCTTTCGTTTACATAACAAATCCAGTTCGTACAATTGGAAACTATTTATCCTGGTTTCTTATAACTCTATTTTCTATTTTAGGAATGTATCAAATATACATTTCCAGAAAAAGTAAATTCTATTCCCTCTTTCTCTTCATATTCATAGGGATATTCTTATCAATCCCATTTGCCGTTCCGAGAGATTCCGGATATATGAGGACTTACGCGACAATACATCCCTTCCTACTAATCTTTCCTCTCATAGGAATCGAGTATTTAATTTCAAAATACCTCTCACGGAAAGATATTCACACTACCCCCATAGGGAAAGAATCATTGATGCCCTTACAAATTTTTTCAATATTTATCACACTCATTCTCTTAATCGCTGTACCAGTAAACTTTCATCTTGAAAATCATTTTCAAAATATCACCGAAGAAATGACTTGCAATTCCACAGAAAAACCTGTAGCGTTTGAAATTACCGAAGGATCATATTTTGTACTTAGTGAAAATAAAATGAATTGTGGTTTTATTCCTAATTTATGTACTGATCAATTTTTAAAAAACGGAATGCAAAAAAATCACACTTTATTTGATCTTATTAAATCAGAGATTGGGGTAAATGAGAACTATCTCTTTACAGTAGCTAATGATTTAGTTACAAACGAAAATTTATATTTACTTATTCCTTTTGATGAAGCAATGGTAGATGCGAATCCATCAGGCTTGTATTTCAGTTGTGCAAATACCATCAACAAAGAGGAATTCTTTTATGTTATAGAAAATTTTCCAAAACCAATTATTTATTAGGCATTAATTTTTTTTCATTTGAATTACGTTCGTATATAGTGGAAGCACCAGATTTTGGTTTTTAGGGAAAAAGAAAAATAGAATTTTTCCCCTCCTTTTTATAAATTCCCGAAGTGAAATTTTTCTTGGCAGTCCAACATGTTTTTTGATATTTCGAATAACCCAAAACAATTTCGTGCTTTTTTACACTTTTTTGCTTGGCGTACTCCTTTTTACTCCGGTTAATCTATGTGCTATTTATCTATTGACTATTTGCATATAGTATGTTATTTTAATGAAGAGGATATATGCCATACGGACGACATGGAAGAGGGCGAGGATGCGGAATACGTCTACTTGACCCAATCGTTTTACTTTGTTTGCAGAAAAATTCTGCTCATGGTTATTCTTTGATGGAAAACCTGGCTGAGTATGGGCTGGGAAATTTTGATGTCAGTATTTTATATCGCACCCTCCACCAGATGGAGGCATTCGGCTGGGTTTCTTCCGCGCAAGAAGAAGAAAGCAGTCAGGGTCCTCCCCGCCGTGTTTACCATATCACGCCTCTTGGAGAGAATGTTCTGAAGGAATACATCTCCGATCTTGAAAAACATCTTGAATATACCCAAAAGATCATTCAAGATTACAAGGTATTCACAAACCGACATTAGCAAAATCAAAAGGAGTAGAAATGCCAGCAGGAAATAGATTGGGGCCAGAAGGTGAAGGTCCAATGACAGGAAGAAGAATGGGATACTGCACCGGTTACGCACAACCCGGTTTTCATTCAGCCAGTTTCAGGAACAGCGCAATGATAATGGTTGGACAGGGAAGAAGATGTCGAAATTATCCTTGGGGGAGAAGGTCTTTCTTCAGATATCCACACGAAAGTGGCTACGGTTTTGCAACGGATGAATTCGAACCACAGCCCATTACTGCAGATGAAGAGGAACATGTTCTCACCCAGCAGGCTTCCTGGTTAAAGGATCAGCTCGATCTAATCAACACACGTTTGGAAAAACTCCAGGCAAAAAAGACCGCAGAAGAGTGAATCGTTCAAACACATCCGAGATTGGAGAATTTCCATGATCATCTGCCTATGTAGCGAGGGGAAAACCCTTGAAGATACAATCAGCCCTGTATTTGGTCGTGCCCCTTACTTTTTGATCTATGATGACCAGATGAAAGTTCTGCACAGCATTGAAAACATTGCGAAAGATGAAGCACATGGAGCAGGAACCAACGCTGCACAGATCATTCTTGACAAAAATGTGAACGTGTTGATCACCAACACACTGGGGCCAAACGCAAAAAGTGTCTTGAGTGCCAGTAAGATTGAGGTTTTTCATCAGGCAGGAGAAACCCCCCGTGAAGCGCTGTCTGCTTTTCAAGAAGGAAAATTAGAAAAAATATAAAGAAAATGGAGTCTATTATGAAAATAGCTGTATCGTCCAATGATAATAAAGGATTGGAAAGCACAGTCAGTGAGCATTTCGGTCACTGTCCGTTTTTCACCATGGTAACCGTGAAGGAAAATGCTATCCAAAAAACTGAAGCGGTTGGAAATCCCTTTTGCCAGGGTCATCAACCCTTTGAGATCCCTAATTTTTTAAAATCGCAGGGAATCCAGGTGATCATCACACAAGGTATGGGCGGGCGTGCCATCGGCTTTTTCCAGGAAAATGCCATCCGGCCGGTGACCGGCTGCCGTGGTACCGTCAAAGATGCTGTAGAAGCTTTTCTGTCAGGGAAATTCTCCCAAGCTGCCCCTTGCAGCGAGAGTGTCGCACATCATCACGGATAAAAATCTTTCATAAATGCAGGTATCCATTGCCAGCGGGAAAGGTGGTACCGGGAAAACCATGGTGGCTGTCAATCTGGCAGCAGCCATTGCCCACCATTACCTTTCTCCTGTTTTTTTTCTCGATTGTGATGTAGAAGCGCCCAATGCAGCCTTATTCTTGCATCCACAATTTGATACTTCATTGGACGTGGTTGATCTTGTCCCACACATAAATGAAACAAAATGCACCCTGTGTGAGCTTTGTGCAAGAAACTGCCAGTTCAATGCTCTGGTTGTTTCAAA
Organism: uncultured Pelolinea sp.; assembly: GCA_964386805.1. Classification (GTDB taxonomy): domain Bacteria; phylum Chloroflexota; class Anaerolineae; order Anaerolineales; family Anaerolineaceae; genus UBA4781. The sequence goes on from CAYLUJ010000023.1 coordinate 4,851, forward strand.
ATCCAAGATCTTGTTCTTTCCGGAATTGTGTCATGCCTGCGGTGGTTGCGCACTGATCTGCCCCGAACAGGCTATCACGGAAGTACCTGCGCACACTGGAATCATTCGGAAAGGGACTTTTGACAGCATCCCTTTCTTTCAGGGAGAGCTGGATATTGGTCGTCCCAGCCCGGTTGGCATCATCAAGAAAATGTTCCAAATTCAGGAACAGGAGTTAATAAATAAAGCAAGTTTGCCTGTTACGATTGTCGATTCTCCCCCGGGTGTCTCCTGCCCGGTTGTCGCCAGTTTGCAGGGAGCTGATTTCGTCATACTTGTCACTGAACCTACTCCTTTTGGATTGCACGATCTACACATGGCAGTCCAACTCGTGCGTGATGAAATGCATTTGCCTCTGGGTATCATCATCAATAAACACGATTGCGGTACACAGGATGTTGAAAATTACTGTCAATCGGCCCATCTACCCATTCTTCAGCGCATCCCTTTTTCAAGACATATCGCGGAAATCTATGCCAACGGGCAGATGCTGATTAACGCTGAACCTTCCTTTGAAAAGGATTTCATCCAAACCTGGAAAAATATTCTTGCGCTAGGCATCGCAACGCAGAACGAAGAAGAAGGATGATCCAGATTTCTATTTTGAGTGGAAAAGGCGGCAGCGGTAAAACTTCTATTTGCGCAGCGCTCATTGATCTCATCGCGCAGGAGTATCCGCTTACTCTGGTGGATGCCGATGTGGATGCTTCCAATCTTGATCTGATCATTCCCTGTAAAAAACAAATTCAGCATGACTTCACGGCTGGTCAGATAGCCAGGATAGAAAAAGAACAATGTATCCAATGTGGAATTTGTGAAACCATCTGCCGCTTTCATGCCATCGAACAGAAACAGGGTCCATTCGATTTGAATACAATATTGCGTGTCAATCCGCTGCTGTGTGAAGGTTGCGCTGTTTGTGCCCAACAGTGCCCACAAGCAGCCATTACCATGTGCACCCAACAGGATGGTGTCTGGTATCAGTCTCAGAGTGAACACGGGACTTTTTTTCATGCGCATCTTTTTGCCGGGCATGAAAATTCAGGAAAACTTGTTTCCACCATCATCTCTGCCGCCCACCAGCACGCGCAATCCAGCACGAGCCGCATCATTCTGGTAGATGGACCACCGGGAATTGGCTGCCCTGTTATTGCTGCTTGTAATCAGAGCGATTTAATAATTATCGTTACCGAACCCACCCCCTCCGGAATCCATGATATGCAGCGTATGCTGGATACGACCAGCAATTTTAAGATTCCGGCTTTTATCATCATCAACAAATCTGATCTTCACCCTCATAACACGATGAAGATTGTGGAAGTTTGCCGCCAAAGGAATATTCACGTTTTGGGAGAAATTCCATTCGATCCCCAATTCAACCAGGCAATGATCCACGCTCAATCCATTACTCAATTTTCCCCACGATCCTTATCCAGTGAATCCATTCAAAAAATATGGCACAACCTTAAAGAGCAAATAACATTCTAAATTCTGTTGTTTATTGCATTGTCATATTTTTTTCTGTTTACCTATGAAAGTGTGTGATCGGAAAAAATTACCCCCAGCGAATTGTGGAGCGTTCTTCTGCCTGCCTGCGGGTGTTGGATGCATACAGAAAAGCAAGAATTTAAGGCTTTGCTTAACCCGCACATACCAACGTCACTAGACAGAGCACAGCGGCGGAGGAATCTCCATTTCGGTATTGATTACTGAAAAAGTCACAAGGAAATGTGAGTGTGTTGGGGACTAACAATTGGATTCTCTATTCTTGGCTGGTTTAATTTGCTTATGGAGAGATGGCTCGCTTACGCTCAACATGATGGTATTGCTTGGTATTGAGGATACTCCATTATTGGATGATTTTTTACTCATGGAGAGATCTCTCGCTACGTTTCGGGATAACGTAAAGAAAAGAAAAAGAGTTCTCTAATTGAGAAAACTTTTCTTGCTTTTTCGTTCTTTCTTACCATATACAACATGATCTGCCCATGCCATCCACTGTTGATGAGGTCCTTTGATACTGGCAAACTCCGCCATTGTTTTATGGAATAAAGTTGGCGGTTTCGTCCAAGGACAAGCTGACATGCACATTCCGCAACTTGTCTGATTCACTGCCCAATACGCATAGCATTTCTTCTCATCAATTTTCCACTTCAAAACTCCGTTATATTCTTGTTTTGGTCCACAGGGGATAGCTCCCACCGGGCAACGGTGAGCGCAAGCCTGGCATTGTTCACAAAAACTCTGTACACTCAAATCGATCGGCTGGTCGTATGACAGAGGCATATCTGTTGTTACCACTGCCAACCGCAAACCCAATCCGAATTCCTTGGTTAATAGATATCCAGCGCGTGATAATTCGCCCAATCCACAATCTACCGCAATGGGTACTGGCAGCACCTGATAATTTCCAAAATGATGTGCGCGCGCAGAATAGCCCCAACTACGTATCATGGCTGCCAATTGGATGGAAACCCACGCGCTGCTGGTATAGCCTTCGGCTGTAACAATTAATTCCGGAAAGTAGGGCTGTGCTTGCATCAGATCGAAATCCATGTGAAAACCCAGTGCAATGGCAGTGGTATGCTTTGTCAGATCAATATTGGTACTACGTGGGAAAAATCCAGGATTGTTTCCATTAGAGCAGCCAATATGGCTGTACACCCATTCTTGTTTTAATGGTGCAATTCCAACCAGATCAGTGCCTAAGAATTTTGCAAAACCCTTGATCTTCTCACTTGCCCTATATGAATCCATTTTCACTTGATGTGACGCAATTTCTCCATCCACAAAAATGTTCGGGCTGATTAAATGCAGCGCCCAAAATTGCGATGAAAAGAAAGGAATATCTTCTTTTCCTGTAGAGCCAAGCTTTAGTTTCTCATTCTGCAGTTCATAGAATTTTTTCTCATCCGGATGGACTGCAAAGTATTCTTTGGCGATTGGTGAATCTTCCCCAAAATAACGCATCAGATCATGAACTGCAAAAACAGTATTTCTTTCATCAAAACGTTCTATTTTACCTACGATATCTTTCGCATATGTGGGAATTTCTATTTTTCGTTTCATGACTGTACTATCCCATTATCATTCTT
>CAYLUJ010000023.1:7994-24315 GCA_964386805.1 uncultured Pelolinea sp.
CCCCTGACCTTGAGGTAGAACTTTTAGTGGATTGATCTCAATTTCCTGGATCTCCGGAAAATCCATGGAGATCTGGCTGATGGCTTTGACAATACCAATCACAGCTTCTATATCATACTGAACACCGCGTAAACCCGCTAAGATCTTCCCGGCGACGGTTTCCGTGATCATTTTTTTGATTTCTTCTTCTCCAACCGGGGCTATGCGAAAGCTGACATCCTTGAACGCTTCCACGTAGATACCACCCATACCGATCATTAGTAGTGGTCCGAAGTTAGCATCCCGTTTCATACCAACGATGATCTCCTCCCCCTTCACAACCATTTTTTCAACCATCATCCCCTGGATAATTGCCTGAGGAACATTTTTTTGTACGGTGCTGATCAGCTCATCATACGCAGCATTCAAGTCTTCATCGTCCTTGATATCTAAGCGAATTCCTCCTACATCGGATTTATGCAAGATTTTTTCTGAAATTATTTTAAGAACGACCGGATACCCTAATCGTTTAACTGCTGTAAGTGCTTCACTTTTAGATTTCGCAGCCACTCCTGCCGCATTGGAAATACCATATATCTCCAAGAAAGGGCGCAGCTCTGCTTCGCCCAGTTGTTTTTTACCGTGAAATTGCTGTAAATAAGCAGCCGCTTCTGATGATCTTTTCTTTTGTTCCACAAGCAGAGCTTCCCTTTTCTCTTCGCGACATTGCTGGTACTGATGCATGGCTCCCAGAATTTCCCCCACATCTTCTGGGTAATCGAAAACCGGGATGCGATTCTGATGCAGGATCTTTTTCGCTTCTTCGATACTCTGTTTCCCTACCAAGCAAACAAGCGTCGTCTTCTTACGCTCGTGTGTCACTTGCACGATGGATTCTGCAACTGCGATTGGATTTACCAGGGCTTGCGGAACTAAAACTGGCAGTAAACTACCCGCATCGCTGAATTCTTGCGTAATCTTTAAAGCATACCCATATTCCTCTTCCGTGGCTCCACCCAGCATATCAATGGGATTCATGGTTTGTGCAGCCGGGTTTAGATTCTGTTTCAATTTCTGCTGCAAAAACTCGCTAAGCAATTCCAGTTTTGATCCATGAGCATCCAGACTGTCAGAGAGCAGCGCTGCAGGTCCACCCGCATTGGTGAAGATAATAGCTCGATTATTCTCAGGGAGAGGTTGAAAATCAAACGCCATAGCAATCTGCAATAAAGAGCGCAATGTAGATACCTCAATAACACCGACTTGTTTAAATGCCGTCGAATAAGCCGTCTGAGAACCAGCCAACGACCCGGTGTGTGATGATACTGCTCTGGCGCCTGATTCGCTTTTGCCGGCTTTCAACAGCACAATCGGTTTTTTCTTTGCAACAGAACCAGCTATTTCTAAAAATCGCGCACCATCCCGGATTGATTCCACATAAGCAGCAATGACGCTGGTGTGTGGGTCATCAGCAAGATAGGCGATCATATCCGTTTCAGTTACATCCATTTCATTACCCAGGCTGAGCAAATGAGAAAAACCGATTCCTTCATTGACAATGTGATCAACTACCCCACCGCACACAGCTCCCGATTGAGATACGAAGCCAATTCCGCCTTTTGAAGGCATTCCTTTTATGAAGGTGGTGTTTAACCCAGAATAAACATTAATGTTACCCACGCAGTTGGGTCCGATAATGCGAATCCTGAAACGTTGAGCGATCTCCTGCAATTCCAGTTCTCTTTGTTTTCCGGCTTCGCCCAATTCTTTAAAACCCCCGGAAATAATAATGCAGGCTTTTATTCCTTTTTGCCCGCATTTCACCAGAACCTCCGGAATTGCTTCTGCAGGCAAAATGATGACAGCCAGGTCAATATGACCTGGCACATCATCAACGTTTCTAAAACAGGGGTAATTCAATATTGAATCGGTTTTAGGATTGATTGGATAAATATTTCCTTCGTACCCATATTGACTGAGATTTTTTAAAATCCCAAAACTTAATTTGTTAGGGTTGGAAGACGCGCCAATGATGGCAACACTCTTGGGTTCAAAGAAAGAATTAAGATCATTTCGCATTTTTTATCTCCCTGAATTTAAGAAGCAGTCTTTTGTGGCTGGTTTCAAGGTAATTCTTTAGAAATTAATATTCAAGCCCTTTCCGCCATTTTCGTGTGGAATATGGGGGAGCAGCCAATCAAGGTAAGCTCGTACATTTCGAGTTTGCATTAGAATCTTACCGGGACCTTGCAGATCGACCACCAGTCCCTCTCCACCCAGCAAAGTTGATTTTAAACCGCCAACCGCTCGGACGTTGTAATTAATTTTTTCGTCAAGTGCCACAAGATGTCCTGTATCAATCGTGAATTTTTCTCCCGTTGCCAAATTCATCTCATGGATGGCACCATAGCTGGAAAGAATGAGCGTTCCACTGCCGGAACAGTGCAGCATGATAAATCCTTCTCCGCTGAAAAACGTTTTGGCGCCTCCCCATTTTGTGTTAGTTTCTACTCCTTCAGCAGAAGCTAGAAATGATCCGGATTGAACCAGAAAAGGTTGCGATTCTAATAAATCAAACGTAAAGATATCACCCGGCAACGTGGGAGCAAACATGATTCTACCTCCCCGGGAGCCTGCCCGGTAATTATTAATGAAAAATGATTCACCTCCCAGAACTGATCGCGTTAGTGATTTCAGCAGCCCACCCTGCATTTTAGTTTCGATCTGTACATCCGGCGACATGCCAACCATTGCTCCGGTTTCAGCGATCACCATCTCATTGGGATCCAATTGCACATCAGCCATGGAATAGGATGGTTGATACTTAATAGCTACTTGCATTTTTACCTCCTTTGGTTATTTTCTTCGTTCATTATATCGGTGATTTTTCCACAAGAAGGTAAGCTATGACTGGTTATTTTTCTCACTTTATGTTAAACTAGGCAACGGTTAGTTAGTTGACAATATGTTAACTACCTTTCCGCTCCTGACTTCATCTACGGTGTCGAACAGGGGCATACCCATGGAAAGGAGGAGTCCTTATGCGTACATACGAATTGGTGATCATTGTTCACCCCGATCTTGATGATGAGGCAGTTAATCAAGCTGTTGATAAAATCAAGAATTGGATCGAAGCAGGTAAAGGCAAGATCGCAGAAGTACAGGAATGGGGAAAACGCCGTCTGGCATATCCAATTCAAAAGCAGTATGAGGGATTGTATTACCTTCTGAAGCTTGAATTGGACCCCGCAAACAACGCTGAATTGGAACGCAATATCCGCATTCTTGAACCGGTCATGCGTTACATGTTGGTTGCAAAATAAGCAGAACGGAGTTTTAAATGAGTCGCAGTCTGAACAAGGTCATGATTATTGGTAATCTAGGTAGAGATCCTGAAATGCGCTACACTCCTTCAGGAAAACCAGTAACAACATTTTCGGTCGCTACAAATCATGTTTGGGTTGATACCACTGGTCAGAAACATTCTGAAACCGAATGGTTTAACGTTGTTTGTTGGAATAGCTTGGCTGAAATATGTAAAGATCATCTTTCCAAAGGTGATCGCGTTTATGTTGAAGGCAGGCTGCAAACACGCCATTGGGAAGATGCAGATGGAAATCAACGCACCAGCGTTGAAATTGTAGCTTCTGAAATGATGATCCTTGGTGACCGCGCTTCATCCAGCGACAATGAGCAAGAAAATAACTTGGATGAACTGCACGAATTTGAAGAGAATGAATAATTATTAAGGAAGGTAAATCACCTATGTATGAAGATAGAAGAGAATCCACGGGTGAAGAGCATGATGAGAGATTTCAGGGTCACGGTGGTAGGCATTACATCGCACGCCCGAAATTTTGTCAATTCTGTTCCGATAAAACCCAGGAAATTGATTATAAAAACGTTGAATTGCTCAAACGTTTTGTCACTGAAGAAGGAAAAATTCGTCCCCGCCGGCAAACAGGCACCTGCGCAAAACATCAGCGCGCCTTGGCGACCGAAATAAAAAGATCCAGGCACATTGCTTTATTACCGTTTGTTTCCGGTTCCTGGCAAAAAAAATAGTCGTTCAATCAATGGAGAGTCGTAATGACAACCAAGAAAAATTTACGGGGAGAAGAATCGAAACCGCGCAATCTGAATATTAGAGAAGATAGAAATTCGAAGAGATTAACTATTGGGTTCATCATTTTCGCTGTGATTGTGGTCGGAATAATCGGCTACGCCTTTCTCTATGACAAAGTTTTGAAGTACAACAAACCTGTAGCGGTTGTTGGTGACAACAAGATCTATGGAGGAGAATTCAGCCAACGAGTAAGATTGGAAAGAAATTCATATGTCCTCCAATATAATCAAATTGCTGTTCAGATGGTCTTGATGGCAGATAGCGAAGATTACGTCAGCTACTATAAGCAGCAATTGACTCAACTTCTCTCAATTCTCGATGATTCCGAATACTTGGGCGAGTATGTACTCGATGCTATGATTGATGAAGAAGTTGTAAAGATCGAAGCCGAAAAACGAGGAATTACAGTCAGCGAAGCCGAAGTTGACGAAATGATGCAAGAGCTTTTTGGCTTCTATCCCAATGGTACAGCCACTCCAACAGTAAATTCCTGGGTTTTTGAACCCACAGCGACTTTATCAAGTGTACAGAAAACACTTGTGGCCGTTTCCCCTGTAACCCAAACACCCACTGAAACACCCACAACTGTTGTTGATACTACAGTAGAAGGAGAAGCAACCGTAATTGAACCAACTGCCACCAGTGAAATCGTTCCTACTACAATCGAAGCAACACTCTCTCCAACTGCTACCCAAATGAGTGGAACTGCGACTCCTTACCCTACGCCAACAGTTTATACGGAAGATCTCTACAAGCAAAACTACCAGGAATATATCACCAGCCTGGAAGGGATCGAAGTTAAGGAATCTGTGCTCAGAGAATACATAAAGAATTATTTGCTTGAACAAAAACTCTATGTAGCCATCACTTCCGAAGTTTCCCGCATGCAAGATCAGGTTTGGGCACGACATATCCTTGTAGAAACACAGGATGAAGCCATTGCTGTCATGAACCGCCTTGCCGGTGGAGAAGACTGGAATACAGTGTGCAATGAAGTCACCCTTGACCAATCAGGTCAGGAAAACTGTGGAGATTTGGGGTGGTTCGCCAAAGGTCAAATGATCGCAGTTTTTGAAGATGAAGCTTTCAATCTCGATATTGGCAAAGTGAGCAACCCGGTTCAATCATCCTATGGTTGGCATATCATTCAGGTCTTGGGACATGAAGAACGCTCCGTGGAATCTGATTATGATTTCGAGCGCCTGCAAAGTAACGCTTACGATTTATGGCTCCAAGACGCAAAAGCCAATACAACTATTGTTAAAAATGATATTTGGAAAGATCATGTTCCATCAGAACCATCTGTCGCTTTAGATATGCGTGTCAGTCAATAAGTAAAAAAGGAGCTGGAAAACCAGCTCCTTTTTTTACTCAACAAGATCATCTGTTACCTCTTCCAGTTTCAAACTGATCACCTGGCTGGCAGAATCACGTCCCATGGTTACCCCATAGATGACATTCGCAAGCTGTACCGTATTTCTATTATGCGTGATCACGATAAACTGTGTTTTATCACTCAATTCTTTCATTAATTGACCTAGTCGCAGTACATTCGATTCATCCAGCATGGCATCTACTTCATCCAAAACGCAGAAGGGGGTAGGCGATATTTTAAGCAATGAAAAGATCAGAGCAATGGCAGTTAAGCTTCTTTCTCCACCTGACAAAAGTGCCAATTCTTGTTTCCTTTTTCCAGGTAATGTAGCTTCGATTTCAATTCCGGTTTCAGTTATATTTTCTTCATCTTCAATAACAAGTTTTGCGCTCCCGCCTCCAAACAATTGCTTAAAGATTTCAGAAAACTCTTCATTCACTGCTTTAAACGTATCTTTGAATTTTATTTTAATGATCTCTTCCAGTTCAACAACCACCTTCCGCAGATCATTCTCGGCTTTTTCAAGATCATTAATTTGAGTAGTCAAGAATTCATACCGTTCGCTTTCTTCGCGGAATTCCTTTTCCGCTTCCGGATTCACTGCTCCCATTCGATGGATGGCCGATTTCAAATTTTTGATCTGATCTTCAAGATTATCTGGTATTTGAGTGATTTTAGGAAGATTGGCTACCATACCATCAATAGGCAATGGTTTTGGTCCACTGATTTCTGGTTCATAATCATATGACACTAAACCGAAATCATCAGAAATACGCTCTTTGAGTGCATCCATCTGATTCTTAACTTTATCAACCTGCATTTCCAACTGGATAAAGTGCCTTTCAATAATGCTCTGGTTCTTGCGTAAACTTTCTGCAGAATTTTGTTGTTTCTCAATGGCGGTGTTGACTAATGAGATCTCTTCTTCAATGGGAGTGATTTTTCCCATCAAAGAATCGATTTGTGCATTTAATTCCTCAACGCGATCGTTATCTTGAGAGTATTTTCTTGTTAATTCAGTGTGTTGGCTTTCAATAGTATTCAACTTTTCTTTATAATCATTGCACTGCATTTCCAGACTGGAAATCAACTGCACTGAATCTTGCAGGCGGTTTCTAGAGCTTTGAAAACTTTCTTGAACGACAGCATAATCCGTTTTCTTTTGGAAGAAATCTTGGTTCAGATCATCTACCGAAATTGCAGCAGCTTGCTTCTTCAATTTATCGATTTCTTCATTGAATGTTTCAGTTTGAATCTGAGACTCTTTTATAGATTGCTTTAAAGCATTTTTTGTTTCAATGGCTTCCTGAATATCAGCAAGAAGTTTGGCGATTAATTGTTTATTCAATCTGATATCTTGCGATGCATCAATTTGTTTTGTTTGAGTATCTTTTAAAGTAGTTTGGGTAGCCTTAACTTCTTGTTCAGTTGAGGTGATCTTCTCACGCAGTTCTGAGATCTTTTCTTCAATATCCTGGGAAGCTTTCACTTGCCGTGTTTCCGATGCTTCTACATCGGCTGCTTTCTCTTTCAACATCTTCATCTCGTTTTGTAGATCGTCTATTTCTTTTTCACGTTTGAAGATGAATTCACTGGTCACGCCGCCAACAGAAATAATGCCATTCCCATAGAAAATGCCGCCGTCTTTCAAAACTATTTTTTGATCCTTTTCAAGTTTTGATAGAACCTGTTCCAACTCATTTTGATCTTCTAAAATGAACGTTTCTGAGAATAGAATTTTTAGAATAGGTTGATATTCCGGTGCGGATTGAATAAAGTCTAGAATTGGACGACAACCAGGTAATCTTTTTTCCATTGTGTTCTTATCCTCTTTTAAGAGCGCTTGCGGGATAAGAATCGAATGGGAATCACCCGCTTCACGCACGACGGAGAGGATATTCTTTAACTCCATGGAACGATCGAGAATGAGTCCTTCAGTGGCATCTCCTAAAAGAGCAGCTACTGCCTTTTCATATCCATTCTGCACACGGATACAGGAGAGCAGTAGTTCGAATGTTCCTTTGATTTTTTTCTGCTGAAATGTATTTAGTATTTTCTTTGTGCCGGTTTTGAAACCTTCCATATTTTTCTTGGCAGTACTTAACACATTGAGTTGTGTTTCTTTAGCAGATAGATCATTTTTATGTTTCTGCAAACTATTTCTTATCTCGGTGATCTCTTCACCTAATTTTTCTTTTTGCTCATTTAAAAGATGAAGTTCATCATTTTGTTTATTCAATTGGTTTTGTTTTTCACTGAACAGACCCTGAGCCTTGTTTACTGCTGTAATTATTTCTTGATACTTGGCATCCTGAGTTTTTATTGATTCATCCAATTCAGTTCGGTGTTTAATAAGGATTTCAACGCGTGTTTCCAGGTCTGTATTTTTGGCTTGATTACCGACTATAGTTTTATCAATTTCCAGTTTTTTTTGCTGCATATCGGTTATCTGAGTCTGGATTTTTTGCAGATCATTTTTCTTTTGATTCAATGAAGCTTCTAAAGAGCTTAATTCATTTTTAATATTTTCAAGATTTTTTTCTTGTTCTAGATGTTTTGTTTCAAGATCGGTTTTTTGTTCCAACCGACCTCTCAGTTCCTCTTCAGCATATGTCATAGAAGAACGAAGCGAATCGCGTTGCTCCTCGTAACCCTTAAACCGCTCACCAATGATGGCAAGTTCACGATTGATCTTTTCTTTTTCACTTTGTAATTCAGCAAGTTGATTATTCAATATTGAAAGAGCATCGCGTTTTTCTTGAAGAATTTTCCTTTTGGCAGATATTTCTTCATCACCACCAAGTACATCCATGCGGATGCTGTTTAATTCTGCTTCTTTCTTTATCTTTGCTTCCAGTGATTCACGATAACCCTGTTGCAGCAAATTCCAACGATAGCCATACCAATCTTTCAATAACAACTGCAGATCTGCATTGATACGATTGTATTCTTTAGCTCGTTCAACTTGTTTTTCAAGGCGTGCAATACGAGGTCGAATTTCAAAGAGAATATCTTTCACCCGATCCATATTCTCAACGGTTTTATCCAATTTGCGGATGGCTTCCTCACGTCGTGCTCGATATAACCTGATACCGGCAGCTTCTTCAAAGAATAATCTGCGATCCTGCGGTTTTAATGACAAAGCAGAATCGACCAGACCCTGACCGATGATGGTATACGTACGTTCTGCTAAACCCGAATTGGATAAAAGCTCTTGAATATCACGCAGTCGTACTTTCTTTTCATTGATTAGATACTCATTTTCACCACTGCGATACGCACGCCGTGTGATGCTTACCGTATCATAATCGATTGGCAACCAGCCATCTTCATTATTAAACCGAATTGTGGCAGATGCCATCGACATTTTGGATCGTTGCGCAGATCCAGAATAGATCATATCTTCGGTTTTCTTACCACGTAAAACACTGTATGCCTGTTCCCCCAGTACCCAGCGTATTGAATCAGCAATGTTTGACTTTCCAGAACCATTCGGTCCAACAACCGCTGTTATCTTATCCGGAAATGAAAACGGAGTTTTTATTGCAAATGTCTTGTAACCATGGAGTTCTAAGGCTTCTAGTTTCTGATTCATGCGGTAATTATTCCTGATAAATCCTCTCTAATGCTTTTTTAGCGGCGTCTTTTTCTGCAGATTGTTTACTCTTTCCACTTCCTCTGGCATATGATTTTTTATTGATATATACTTCCACTTCAAATAATTTAGAATGGTCAGGTCCTGATGCCTTTAGCGTAACATATTTTGGAGGTGGATATCCAAGTGATTGTGACCACTCTTGTAGTTTTGATTTGGGATCTTCATTTTTATGCATTTCTAAAATATCTTCAACAGCAACTTCTAATAAAGGATTTAAAAATGAACGAATTGTTGTCAATCCCTGATCAAGATAAATCGCACCAATCAAAGCTTCAAATGCATCACACAACAAACTGCTGCGAATTCTCCCTCCGGTCTTAACTTCCCCTCTACCCAGACGGAGTGCATTTCCGAGATGAAGATAGCGCGCAAAGTCGGCCAATTCTTCTGTTTGAACAAGAGCTGAACGCATCTGGGTTAGATCACCTTCGGGCATCTCGGGGTATTTATCATACAGCCATTCGCCTACCAAGAAATCAAGAACGGCATCACCCAGAAATTCCAATCGCTCATTATCTTCGATGGCTTCTGTGTTTTCATTCAGGTAAGAGCGGTGTGTGAGTGCTCGTATTAATAAAAGTATATTATTAAACCTTAATCCGAGTCGCTTTTCCAGATCCTGCGGTAGTTCAGGAATAAAATCAGATGATTCTTTCAATATTCCTCCAAGGATAAATGCATAATAATGCTTTCTTATTTTACTATCTCATAATCACTATTGCTAATCGGAAACCCCCTGCTATAATTTACTCCATGGAAATTCCTTTTCTAAAACAAGCAGCCAGTAAATATACCATCGAGACGGATGTTTTTGAAGGTCCGCTGGATCTGCTCCTGCAGCTCATAGAAAAAGAAGAACTGGATATCACTCAGCTTTCACTTGCCAAAGTGACCGACCAATATCTGGAACATCTCAGCTTGATAGCCAATCGCGACCCTCTGGAAGTATCCGCCTTCCTTGTTATTGCCGCACAGCTGGTGCTTATTAAATCCAGAATATTGCTTCCAGTTGAAGCAAGTGAGATTGGCGAATTGGAAATTGAAGGCAGCGGCGATCTCGTCCAACAGCTAATTGAGTATAAAAAATATAAAAATGCTGGATTCTGGCTGCTTGACCGTGAAACCAGACACCTTCACACTTACTTCCGCAGTGCACCGCCCCCCAGGCTTCCTGAAGTATTAGATCTGACGGATCTATCCATCCACGATCTGGCAGGAATTTATCGTGATCTGCTCATCACGAAGGAACAGTATTATCCGATCGATGAAATTGTGACCATCACAACCATCACGCTTAAAAATCGCATCACTACCATCATGGAGCAGTTTAAAAGAATTTCACATGCGAAATTTTCATCTCTGATCGATCAAAATACAAAATTGGAGATCATTGTTACCTTTCTGGCATTGTTGGAACTGATTAAAAATCATCTCGTTGAAGCCTCTCAGCCTGAAATTTTTGGAGAGATCGATCTGGACTCCATTGGAGAAATGGATGAAGAAATAGAAACGGAATTCTAATCGCAACGGGGCAATATGAGTGATTCTGACCTAACTCCAATCCGACAACAATATCTGGATATCAAAAGACAATATCCCGATACGATTCTATTCTTCCGCCTGGGTGATTTTTATGAAACGTTCGATCACGATGCGGAGATCACTTCCCGAGAGCTAGACCTCGTCTTGACTTCACGCAGCGTTGCGAAGGGAAACAGAATCCCGATGGCTGGTATTCCCTATCATGCGGCTGAAAACTACATTTCCCGTTTAATCAACAAAGGGTATCATGTGGCAATCTGCGAACAAATCGGGGAACAACCCAAACGCGGTTTATTTCCACGCGAGGTTGTGCGCATCATTACTCCAGGTACTTTGGTGGAATCTTCTTTTCTAAAGGCCGAAAAAAATAATTATCTTGCAGCCGTATTCCCCTTTGCCGAAAAAATGGGGCTGGCATATATTGATATCACGACCGGGGAATTCTACTGCACAGAACTCTCTGATGGTCATTCCAATTTGTTGTACTCAGAACTAGCTCGCATTAATCCTGCCGAACTGCTTGTACCAAAAAGCTTTTCTGACGAGCGAATCAATAAATATCACCGTACTCTGAGAGAAGACTGGTATTTCGCGATCAATCGAGCACAAGATGCTCTGCAAGACTGTTTTCAAGTCGCAACATTGGATGGCTTTGGATTAAAAAATAAGTCGGGGGCTATTTCAGCAGCGGGTGCCATCCTTCAATACCTGGATGAAACCGATCCGCAATCTTTAAAAACGATTAAACGGATTCATTTTTATCATACTCAGGATTATATGATCCTGGATCCTGAAACGCGACGCAATCTTGAACTCACAGAGACCATCCGCAATGGACAGGAAGAAGGTTCCCTTTTATCCGTCATCGATTTCACTGTAAATCCACTTGGAAAGCGTTTACTGCGCAATTGGTTGAATAAACCATTGATCGATCCGCAAAAGATCAAAGACAGATTAGACTATGTGGATTCTTTTGTTCAAGATGGGTTACTGCGTAAAGAACTGCAAAATAATTTAAAGAAAATTTCCGATCTAGAACGAATTTCCTCTCGCATCGTTGCCGGGCATGCGCTTCCCCGTGATCTGGTTGCACTGCGAAATTCTCTTGAATTGATCCCTCCTATCCTTTCACTGTTACTGAACGAACAAGAACCTGTAAAAACATTGGTATCACAAATCCATGCCTGTCCTGAAATTCTCACTTTATTAACTACTGCTATCGCTGATGATCCACCCAACACCTTGCAGAATACCGGTATCATAAAAAAAGGGTACTCTCCTGATCTGGATGCCATTTACACTTCTTCTCATGATGCACAGCAGTGGATTGCAAATCTTGAAAAAACGGAAAAAGAGCGCACCGGCATTAAATCGCTCAAGGTTGGATACAACAAAGTTTTCGGGTACTACATTGAAATTTCCAATAGTTATCTCAGCCAAGCCCCTCAGGAATATATCCGTAAGCAAACGCTGGTAAACGGGGAACGTTTTATTACCCCTGAAATGAAAGAGTATGAATCCATTGTTTTGAATGCAGAAGAGCATATTCATCAAATGGAATTATCTCTTTTTAAAGAAATCTGCCAAAAGATAACTGCGTTTGTAGATGACATCCTATCAACTGCCCAGGCACTAGCTGAATTGGATGTTTTCTTAAGCCTGGCGGATGCAGCCGTAAAAAATAAATACTGTAAGCCGGTCATCACGGATGAAAAGATCATTCAGATCAGCGAGGGAAGACATCCGGTTGTTGAAAGAACACAGCTTTCCAGAGCATTCGTCCCCAATGATATTGAATTTGATGAAAATGAATTCATAAAGATCATTACCGGTCCCAACATGAGTGGTAAGAGTACTTATCTACGGCAGGTGGCTTTGAGCATTTTACTGGCACAGATAGGTAGTTATGTACCGGCAGAAGCAGCAACCATCGGTGTTGTGGACCGTATTTTTACGCGGATCGGCGCTCAAGATGAAATTCATGCCGGTCAATCAACCTTTATGGTTGAAATGACAGAAACCGCTAATATTCTCAACAATGCGTCCCCTCGCAGTCTGCTTATTCTGGATGAAATTGGACGAGGAACCAGTACCTACGATGGATTATCTATCGCTTGGGCTGTGCTTGAATATATTCATAATCATCCCGATCTCCATTCACGTACCCTCTTTGCTACACACTACCATGAATTAACCCAGCTTGGCGAGATTCTTCCTTATGCCGCCAATTACAATGTTGCCGTCTCTGAAACAGATGGTACAGTTGTTTTTCTGTATAAGATCATAAAAGGTGGTACCGATCGATCTTACGGGATCCATGTTGCGCAACTTGCCGGGCTACCACAGAGCATTATCATGCGTTCGTTCGAAATCTTAAAACAGTTGGAAGAAGACAATGCTCATACCCGTTCAGGTATTGGAGTATCGGATCAACTGCCGTTGTTCCCTGAAAAAAACCCACTCCGTCTCGCTCTTCAAGATCTGGATCTCAACCAGCTCTCCCCAATCGAAGCACTGAACATTCTCTATGAGTGGAAAACGAAATATTCTAAAAAAGAAGAAGAGTGATCACTCCTCTTCTTTTTTCTCTGTTTTCTTAGCAATTTTCTTCGTTCGTTTTTTCTCTTTCTTCACTTCCTCAATAGGTGCTTCTTGCACAATTGCCTCAGCCATTTCCTGTTTTGCCTGCAACATTTCATCTGCAGATTCCTGATATTGGATTTCTTCCTCAGCTCTTTCGGTAGTTGTTCTTTTTATATTCAGCTTGTTAAAGAAGAGAATGAGCAATCCAATACAGAATACGGCAGCAGAAATTACACCCATCCATAATAAGGTTTTATATGTAACAGCCTGCAATACGATCAATAATAGAGTCCCAAAGGAACTATTTTCAGCAGAAAGCGTTTGGTTGATGAACAATGCAGTGAACTGTTCAGAACCGATTAACAACACCAGGATCAGAACAAGGGAGAGCGCGGCCGCAATAATCAACAACTTTCCCAGCCATACACGCATCTCGGTTTTATTCTTTCCAAGACAAATTGCGATTACGATCAACAATACCAGGAAAAAGACCGGGAGTATGCGAAAGAGCCAGCGGATCAGGCTGTAAGAGAGAAGCGGATTTTTTAGATTTGCGTTGATACCATCTTCGATGTTTATCTGATATTCTTGAGGAATCTTATATAAAAATTTTTCCACATAATCAGAGATAGCTGCCACAACTTTGCTTTTCGATTCAGCAGGTGGATTGCACAATGGCATATCTTTTATGGAGAGAGTCCCCGAGGATATTTGTGTTATTTCAGCTGCATCACAGGGTACGGAAGCCGTAAGAACTTTTTCAATGAGCACATCCCGCCCTGCCAGCACATTCTCTTTTATCTCTGTCAGGTTGATCTTCACAATTCCAAAGGGTTGTTTGAAATTCAAGAACTGCAACAATTGAGCACTTACATTATTGAGCGTTTGACCTAACCATTCTTTGGTAACGAAAGTTTTGATACCTTCCGAGAGTATTTCAGTGTTTCCGAAAACAGCCGGGATTATTTCATCTTCTCCGGGATTGTTTAACTGGTCGGCAATGTAATCAGAAAAAGCCTCCTGCCCTGCATTCAGTAGTTTATCGTTGGTGGTCATGGCAATATACGTGGTTTCATTCATAACCAGAAATTCCAGCGGTACTGCAAAGATAGTGGGAAAGACTATTGCAATCACCAAAATTGAAAGGAAGAATGCCAGTAGTTTTCGCCAAAAAGAATTCTTTTCAATCATTTTTACTCCTTCTCTTTTTTCACATTTCTTTCAGAAATGAAATTATTAATGATTCTTTTCCTACTGTATCAGCATCAAATTGAATGGATTTACTTCAATCGTACGATCCTAAATTATTATTCTCGTAAGAACGGATGATTCTATCACGAAGAAAAACCATTTGATAGGTTATCCCAATTAAGTGATTATCCAATCTCTGGCTCCATTCAAAAAATCTTTCCCAGATACTACATTCTTACCCGGTGTTTGAACTTTTTTCAGTATTAATACTCCTCCTACACAACCAACCGTCGGATATTTCTGATAAGTCCCTCTCCTCCCGATCTCCTGAGGTTGCTGCTGAAGTATTTCTACTTCGATTATTTTCAATGACTTTTCATTCCATTGTAGAAATGTTCCTGGCCATGGATTAAACGCACGTATCTTTCTCTCCAAGATCTCTACCGGTTGGCTTGGATCAAGCTGTCCGTCCTCTTTTTTTATCAAAGGTGCATAGGTCGCTTCTTCATCATCTTGTGGTGTGACGTTAATCCTGCCTGCAAGATACACCGGGATTATTTCTATCAAGAGATCTCTCCCCAATTCACTGAGTTTTTTTGATAAGCCCTCCCCGGTCTCCTCGGAAGTCAATGGAATACTGGTTTTTCCCAGAATTGGACCGGTATCCATACCTGCATCCATTTTCATAATCGTCACACCGCTTTCATTGTCACCATTCAGAATTGCAGCTTGAATGGGCGAAGCGCCTCTCCAGCGCGGAAGTAAAGAAGCATGCACATTAATACATCCATATTTGGGGATTTCCAGTACAGCAGGCGGCAATATTTGCCCGTAGGCTGCCACAATGAATAAATCAGTCTGGAAGCTTTTCAAGATTTCAATGTTTTCTGGTTCTTTCCTTAATTTGTGTGGCTCCAGTACAGGAATACTGTGATCTGCTGCATATGTTTTTACCGCAGAGGCTATCATCCTTTTCCCGCGTCCTGCCGGTTTATCAGGTTGGGTAACAACAGCCAGCAGGTTGAATTTTTCATGGATAGCTGAAAGAATAGGAACTGCAAACTGCGGGGAACCCATAAAAACAATCTTGTAATTTTTCAAAGTTTCCTGTCTTTTCAAATACTGTTCCTTTCGATCTTTCGTATTTAAAATTATATGAAAATATACGTATTTCCCATGAAATGGTATTGGAATTCTTTTTTACATATTTCTAAGAAGTTTTCGATCGCAAATTTTATTCTTTTTGATCTTTGGAATGAAAAAGTTTTTTAATGATCCAAAAAAGAAAATATCCACTGAATAATCCAAACAAAATCAAAAGAAGGTTAAAGAAATATTTCCTGCTCGTTTCCAAGGAGATATAGTGTTTTTCGATCAACTTTTGCTTCAGGCTTTTTACAAAACTCTCATCCGGTTGAACGCGCACGAACTTTTTCTTTAATTCGTTTTCGAATTGTTTCGGATCAATTCCCTCTTTTTTTTCCATTTTTTACTCCTGTTTACCATCCTCATTAATTCGATCACGCAGTTGAAGCAAGGTACGGTGATAAAGACTCTTTATTGCACCTTCGCTTTTTCCCATGATGGATGCAATTTCTATATTGGTCATATCATCCACGAACTTAAGGATCAAAAGCATCTGTCTATCGGCGGGGAGTGTTCGTACGTAGGTCATCAATACTCCGATTTCCTGATCTTTGATCATGGAAGATTCAGGCATGTCATTGCTTGGTATCTCCATGGGTGTTTCATCAATTGAAATCTCTTTTTTCCGGCTGCGGTCGCGATGCCAATTTGCGACAAGATTATGCGCAATGCGATATAACCAAGCGGAAAAAGGCACACCTTTATCTTCATATTTTCGAAT
>CAYLUJ010000024.1:0-5550 GCA_964386805.1 uncultured Pelolinea sp.
AATCACCGCAGCCGATCGTTCCTGCAGAACCGGTAGTCAGAGTGACACCACGGAATTCGTCATTGGGTCCCATCACTTTTTCAAGCACTTCTTGCATGGCATGACCGGTGATCTCGTAGTGCCACAGGTAATTACCAAATTCCTCGAATTGGTTGAAGATCATGATATCTTCACCCGATTTACGCAATTCCCAGCATTTATCGTAGATCTCTTTAACATTTGATTCACTACCGGGGGTGGCGATGATCTCACCCGCTACCGATTTAAGCCAATCAAAGCGTTCCTTGCTCATGCCTTCCGGTAAAATGGCAATGGATTTACAGCCCAGCAGGGTCGAATTGTATGCTCCACCCCTGCAGAAATTACCCGTAGAAGGCCAAACAGCTTTCTGATGAACGGGGTCAAACTGACCGGTTACCAAGCGGGGAACCAGGCAACCAAAGGACGCTCCCACTTTATGCGCACCAGTGGGAAACCATTTTCCGACCAAAGCAATAATGCGGGCATTTACTCCAGTTAATTCCTTGGGCAATTCAATATAATTGACACCATTATATTTTCCACCCTTTTCTTTCGGTTCATTTTTCCAGGTGATGCGGAACAGGTTGCGCGGGTTGACATCCCAAAGCCCTAGTCCTGAAAGGTCTTCTTTGATCTTAGTGGGGATCAGATCCGGGTTGCGCATCTGTGTAAAAGTGGGAATAACGATATTTCGTTCTCTGGCACGTTTAATGGCATTTTGCAGTCGATCTTCATATACGGTCAGATCAATTCTTGTCATTTCTTCTCCTTGAGTTGTGGATTTTTAGGATTTGTTCGAAGAATATAAAGCGGCCTTCCTTTTGCTTCGTCATAAATTCGGCTGATATATTCGCCAATGATGCCCATGAATAATGATAACAATCCTCCTATGAACAGCAATAAAAATACTGTCAGTGCTTGACCCGGAAGGAAGGGTTTCTGGATGATGGCATATACTAACGCGGAAAGGGAATAGATAGCGCTGATGACTAATAAGGCAATTCCGGAATACTCTGCAATTTGCAGCGGTAGAGTAGAAAAACCGGTGATGGCATTCAAAGCCAGTTTCAGCATTTTCTTGAAAGGATACTTAGATTTTCCGGCAAAACGTGATTTTCTATCGTACTCTACGCCGATCTGATTGAAACCCACCCAGGCAGACATGCCGCGCAGAAAGCGCTGTTTTTCACGCATGGTATTCAATACGGTTAAAACCTCACGATCGAGCAGGCGAAAATCACCAGTATCCAGGGGGATCCGCACATCGGTGATACGATCAATCAATCGATAGAAGGCAGAGGCACTGGTGCGTTTGAACCATGTTTCCCCTTCGCGCTCATGGCGGACTGCATAAACCACCTCATAGCCTTCCTTCCATTTGGCAATCAGTTCTGGAATGACCTGCGGAGGATCCTGCAGATCAGAGTCAATGATGATGATCGCATCCCCTTGGGCATGGTCCATCCCGGCAGTCACAGCGATCTGGTGCCCAAAATTCCTTGTGAATATCAATGGAATAATATGGTTGTCTTTCGCAGCCAGATCCAGAGTGACCTCGCGCGAACCGTCCGTTGAGCCATCGTCCACCAGCAGTAATTCCCATGCTTCCCCCACTGTATCCATAACCGATTTCAATACTTTGTAGAATTCTCCCAACCCATCCACTTCATTGAAAACCGGAGCGATCACAGAGTATCTTGGTTTTTGTTTCATCACTCGTATATTTCCTTTTTACGGCTTTTGAATGATTTTTTGAAGAGCTGCCATGCTCGGCTCAATAATGGGAGCTTGAGGAACAGCTTGCATAGCTGCTTTCACATCTTTCAACCCACTGCCGGTGATGATACAAACCACCGGATCATCTGCTTTGATGATACCAGTAGCAGCTGCTTTTAGCACACCTGCATAAGCAGTTGCACCAGCAGGTTCAGAAAAAATACCGGCTTTCCCTAATTTACCGATCGCACTTAATATCTCCTGGTCGCTTACTTTTACAAAGGCGCCACCTGTTTGTGTAGCAGCTCGTACTGCACGCAATCCATCACGAGGCAGGTCAACAGAAATGCTATCTGCCAACGTAGTAGCATGCACCAGCTTGATCTCCTCCGTTTTTTCCTCAAACGCATTCACGATAGCAGAAGATCCTTCGGATTGGACGCCGAATATTTTTGGCACGAAATCAATCAGCCCGAGTTCTTTCAAGTCTTTGAATCCCTTATGGATTCCCGAGATGATGTTTCCATCACCAACGGATACAAAGATGCATATTTTTTCTGATATTTTCTTGTTTAAAAGAAGGATCTGCTCCCAGATCTCAAAAGCCGCTGTTTTCTTGCCCTCAGCAGTAAAGGGATTGTAGCCGGTATTTCTACAGTACCAACCGAATTCCTGAGAAGCCCCCACAGAAAGATCAAATGCCTGGTCATAATTTCCATCTACCAGAATGACCTGTGCTCCAAAAACAAGCAGTTGGGCAATTTTTGCCTGGGGAGCTGTTCTGGGAGCAAAAATAATGGCTTTCCGTCCACAGGCAGCAGCCATACCAGCCAGGGCTGCACCGGCATTCCCGGTTGAAGCAGTAACAATCACTTCCGCTTTTACCTCACCGGCTCTGGCAACTACCACCGCACTGGCTCGATCTTTGTACGATGCGGTTGGATTGCGCCCATCATCCTTGATCCATAATTGCTTCAATCCTGCTTGCTGGGACAAAATAGGCAACTCATATACCGGAGTCCAACCCACAGTATACAAAGGTGTTCTTTCAAAACCGGGATCTACAACAGGTAACAAAGGGAGATAGCGCCAAATGGAAAAATCACGTGATGCAGAGATCTGGTCAACAAGAGATTGTCTCTTTAGAAATTCATAATCCAACAGTACATCTACATTGCCACCATCATGTGGGCAGGTATAAAAAATATCCTGTGGTTCAAAGATTGTCTGACAAATTGAGCAACGATAGGCATGAAATTTTTTCATGCCTATATTCTACACGTTCCTAAATGGAATGCCTAGTGAAGAGGGTGCCGGGGTGCGGCGTTTTCCCTTCAATGATAAGAATTTATAAATTGGCGGCGGCAGCAGCTTGACCAGACTCTCGAACCATTCCGCATTTTTTAGATTGACAAAAACCAGGGTCAGGATCATCAATGGAAAAGGCGCCACCTGCAGCACCTGCGAGGGAACACCAGAAAAGGTGGTCTGGTAAGCCAGACCAAACCAGCGTAGAAATTCAAACAGGTATGCACCAAGCGCAACACGCAGCGGATTCCAGGCGCCGAAGATCGTGATCGCCAGAACGATCCACCCAATTCCATCCAGACCGGTCATCGAACCTTTCCAGCCCGGTTTCAAGCCCAGTGAATAGATCGGTCCAGCCAAACCAACCATGGCACTCCCCAGCATAGTATACAGGTAGCG
Organism: uncultured Pelolinea sp.; assembly: GCA_964386805.1. Classification (GTDB taxonomy): domain Bacteria; phylum Chloroflexota; class Anaerolineae; order Anaerolineales; family Anaerolineaceae; genus UBA4781. The sequence goes on from CAYLUJ010000024.1 coordinate 3,445, forward strand.
CATGCGGTTGACATTGATTCCCCGCGCAAAGGCTGCTTCGGGTCTCTCGCCGACCGAACGCAGGATCAACCCCGGTCGTGTTTTGTGGATCCAAACCAGAGCTAGCGCGATGCACACCAGGCTGAGATAGCAAATCAAGGTTTGATCAAAAAACAGCGGACCCAAGATTGGAATTTCACTTAAGAAAGGAATCGACATAGAATGGAGCACCGGAGCGCTCAATCCCATGAAATCATTTCCGAGAAAATACGAGAGATCACGACAGAGAAACGCCAGCACCAAACCAACAGCCACCTGCGATTGGTTCAGGGTAATGGTACAGAATGCCAGGATGAAACCAACCAACGCACCAACAAGCATCCCAGCCAGATAGCCAACTGTAAGGCTGGCTGTTTCATAAGCTGCCACAAAACCCACCATGGCAGACAATAAAATAATCCCATTCACTGAAAGGTTCAACATGCCCGATTTTTCGGTCAGGTTTTCACCGATCGCTGCGATCACGATAGGAGCAGCAGAAGCGATCACTCCTGCCATACCGATCAGGAAATCACTTTCCATCTTCTTCTCCTTCTTTTTTATTCAAAAAACGCTGTTTTACTCCATTTGCCATCAGGAAGAAGAGCACCAGCGCAGCCTGCAGCACTCCGGAAAGCGTTGAATCCAGATGCAGGTCAATGGGCAGTTGAATTCCTCCAATGTTCAGAATGGAGAAGAGATAAGCCACCAGCAGCGATAAGATGAAATCATTGTTTGCCAGCATGGCAACCAGCATAGCTAAAAAGCCATAACCGGAAGAAATGGATGGGATCAAACGATGATAGACGCCTACCACCTGCAGTGCACCAGCTAAACCGGCGATCCCACCGCACAGCAGCATGGCAATCATCATCAGTTTTTTCGTTCGAATTCCCATCAATCGCGCTGCTTCGAGGTTCTTCCCGATGGCTTTAATCTGAATACCAAAGCGGGTTTTCTTGAGCAAAATAAAAAGCCCCAAAAAAACAATCACTACCAGGATGATCGACCAGACGCTCAACCGAAAACCGGGGATCTGCGCAAGCCATAAACTTTCATCAAAAGGCTCGGTGCCGCTCATCGAACCCACCCCAGGGCGCTTCCATGGACCAAAGATAAGCCAGAGGGAAAGGGCAGTTGCCACGAAGTTCAAGCCGACCCCCGCAAAGATCTCACTCACGCCTCCGTACAATCGCAATATCCCGGTGAGTGATGCCCAGATCGCTCCGCCAAGAATTCCCATCAGGCAGGAGAGCACGATGATAAGGACAGGCGGCATACTTGAATCTTGCAACAACCGCATCACCCAGGTGGTAAAGATCGCCCCAAGCATGATCTGCCCTTCGATACCCAGATTCCACAATCCGGCGGTAAAGGTGACGATCAGCGCACCGGTTGCCAGTGAAAGCGGTGCCCACACCACAAATCCGTTGGCGATCTCGATCGAGTTTCCAAACGCTCCTTGAAGGATCGTTTTAAAGGTCAAACCGGGCTGCGCACCGGAGATCCAGAGGATTACCGAGGTAAAGAGCAAAGCGCCCAGAACAGCAATCATGAAATGCAGCGCTGCCGAGGAAAGCCTTTTCAACCACTTCTTACCCTTGTCTGTTCCTACCATCCTTCTCCTCCGATCAACGCACCCAGCTTCTCTGAATTCATCTCCTGCGAGATGAAAGGTTGGGAGATCTTTCCTCCAAAGAAAACCACAATGCGGTTGCTGAAACGCAGCAGTTCATCAATATCAGCAGAGGCGAAGATGATGCTGGCGCCTTTTTTACAGCGTTCATGGAGCTTGCTCCACATCCAATTGGTGGATTCAATGTCCAAACCGCGGGTGGGGTTTTCCAACAGCAGAAGCCTGGCATTTTCATGCAGCATGGCAAGCAGCAGGCGCTGTTGATTCCCTCCCGATAATTCCTCTGCCATTGATTGCGGAAAACCCTTGATCGCAAAATCTTCAATACGCGAGTGAGTTACAGTATGAGATTGATTTCTGTCCACAAAGAAATCATCCTTTCCCAGGGAAAGGATAAAATGTTCTTCCAGTGTCAAACCGCGCACCAAACCTTCTTCCATTCTGGCTGCAGG
>CAYLUJ010000024.1:5560-6824 GCA_964386805.1 uncultured Pelolinea sp.
TGAAGTAGATGCCCAGTTTGGCAAAAGTATGGGGAGAATTACCTCGAATCGGGATACCCCCATCCAGAATGGTCCCCTCCACCGGTTTTTCCAAACCTGCCAGCGTACGCAGGAACGTTTTCTGCCCTGATCCCTCCATGCCTGCCAGACCCAATATCTCTCCTTTACGGATGCATAAATTCACCGGGTTGGAGTAAAAGCGCACATCTTTAATGATCAAATTGCAAACTTCAAAATGCGGATTTACTTCTGAAACATTTCCGGGGCTTTCCAGATCGATCGTCTTGCCAAACATCATTTCAATCAAAGCAGGCGAACCGCAAGGGAGTGCAACCTCACCAACCAGTTTTCCCTGCCGCAGCACCACCGTTCGCTGGCAGAGATCATTAACCTCACTCAACTTGTGAGTTACAAAAATTACCGTCTTCCCCAGGGAAGCAAGTTTCTTTAATAAATCGAATAATTGCTTTTTTTGCTGTGCACTGATGCCGGTGGTTGGTTCATCAAGGATGATCAATTCTGAACCGAATAAAAGAAGCCGCAGAATTTCCAGCTGCTGACGTTCGCCAATGCTCAGATTCCCTACCAGATCGTTCAGATCGAAATGGAATCCCAACCTGTCTTCCATCTCTTTTACCTTCTTGCGAAAATCCGTCTTTTTAATGAAAAACCCGTTCTGCATTCCAAGATACAGATTATCAAAGATAGTTAACATGGGAAAATCCAGTGGATCCTGCGAGAGCATACCGATACCCAATACCAACGCTGTATTGGCTGAACCATATTGCACGGGTTTGTCGTTGACCAATATCTCTCCCGCATCAAAGGGCTGCAGCCCTGCCAGGATCTTCATCAGGGTGGTCTTTCCAGCTCCGTTTTCCCCCAACACGCCCAGTATTTCTCCGGCTTCTACAGTAAGGGAAATTCCATCATTGGCATGGACTTTTCCAAATGATTTGTGAATATTTCTGATCTCAATTTTCATGATTTTTAAAAACGATAAGAAGGGAAATGCAAATTGCCTTTCCCTTCTAACTTTTGATTATTGAATTTATTCAGCAGGCGTGCTTAATCCGACCATGCCTTCAAGCAGCTGCGGCAGATACCAAACCTGGAAATCAGTTGCAACTTCGCCATCAGCCAGATATGCAGATCCATCCTGCAGGTTGAGCGGACCAGTCCATAAGTTCAATCCGCCAGCCAGTGCAGCAATGAAATCATCAACCTTTGCGCTGTTCTCTTCTGATAAGGCTGCACCCTTTAC